>NZ_JACJON010000068.1:300000-376594 GCF_014695585.1 Microcoleus sp. FACHB-831
GGAACAATAAAGGGCATTAGTGCGTTTTTTACCAATAAATAATGACTTTTAGTTTTTTTGACATATTCTGGGTTCTTCTCTTGCTGTCTTCGTTCTTGCCTGGATTGCAACAACGCCAGGTAGCATCTAGAAGAGTTCAAGCTTTAAGAGAATTTGAGCGATCGCGCAATAGTCGCGCAATTTTGCTCATCCACCGCCAAGAATCAATCAACTTTCTCGGAATTCCCATATCCCGCTACATCAGCATCGAAGACTCAGAACAGGTACTACGTGCAATTCGCCTCACACCGCCCGATGTACCCATTGACTTAATTCTCCATACCCCCGGCGGCTTGGTTTTAGCAACCGAGCAGATTGGCAGGGCGCTAATTCGCCACCCCGCTAAAGTCACCGTTTTTGTGCCCCACTATGCCATGAGCGGCGGCACAATGTTAGCACTCGCAGCCGATGAAATTGTCATGGATGCCAACGCCGTTTTAGGCCCCGTCGATCCCCAACTGGGAAATATGGCAGCAGCCAGCATCCTCAAAGTCGTCGAACAAAAGCCTATTAGTGAAATTGACGACCAAACGCTAATTATGGCAGACCTGTCGCGCAAAGCCATTGACCAAGTGCAGCGGTTTGTGCGGACTCTCCTGAAAGACAGTATCCCCAAACAAAAAATCGCTCCAGAAAATATCGAGCGAATTGTCGAAGCCATCACGACCGGGCGCGTCACCCACGACTATCCCATCATGGTGGAAGAAGCGACGGAATTGGGTCTGCCCGTTACTGTGGGCTTGCCCAACTCCATCTACGATCTGATGGAGTTGTACCCACAGCCCCAGGGCGGGCGTCCGAGCGTACAGTACATTCCCATGCCCTACGAACCCCGCCCCGCTTTACCCGAACCCAAGGGAAGACCCCTGCCCGAACAAGCTCGGTTGTAAAAATTTGAACCTGGTTTAACCTATGGGTTGGGACTTGTTGTAGGTGATGGGCTGGGACTCATTTCAGGCGATGGACTTGGAGTTGCTTCGGGTGTCATCTCTGGACTTGGCTCCGGCGATGGGCTGGTGTCTGGTGTAGGAGTATTAAGACGCTGTTGAGCTGGTGGGGTTGAAGTTGAGGGAGCCGCGTTCGTATTAATTCCCAACGCTCTTTTTGCCTCTACATCCAGTCTCTGACGGACTGGCAAGGTGGCAACGCCCGTTTCTTGCAGGTTGTATTGCTTCTGGAACTGCCTGACGGCTGATTCAGTTCGCGGGCCATAAAACTGGTTGCGGGGTAAGCGAGGATTCGGCTTAACCACGACGTTCAAGCTGCCCTGAAGATTTTTTGTCAAATCTGCTGCTAAATTTTGGGTTTGGGCATTAGCTGTGCCATCAGTTGGTAGTTTGTAGCCCTGCTGAAACTGGCGGACAGCCTGTTTAGATGAAGCATCCGTGAGAGTATCTCCGGGGGTGACGTTATACCCAAAGCCGCGTAAGAAGCCGCGAAACTCGCTTGGGGTGTAATCCCGGTTGCGCACGGCTAAAGCAACTTGGTAGCTAACTACGCTTGCTGTTAAACCCAACGTAACAACAGCGATTGTCGTTTTTCCAAATCTAGACCACATAATTCAAACTCCTCACTGGACTATTTAGCAAAATAGTCGAAACAGCTACATTTTAGGATGGCGCAAGGGTTCTTGGGGTGTTTCTAGGACATTATTCTTTTTTTTAGGCTGTATTTAGCCTAATTACAGAAAGGAACCCCCACTTGCCCTGCTTTCATCCTCCCTCATATGGTTGTCAAGCAACAAAAAACTTATTTTTGTTGGCTTAAGATTCAGTACCCCTTTGATTGCATCGGGTGAGGGAAAATCAACAACCGTTAATTATGGAAGTATTGGCTAATTTGCGTCTGTCTAAGGGGATACGTTTGCACATATGGCGTCGCTATCAAAGTGTTTTAAATTAATCTATACTTAAACTGCGATCGCTATTTTTTTGTTATTTTCTATACTAACTGTCACTATATTTACGCCTTGCAAAGTCATAACTCGAAGCTGTTTTTGAATGCAAGCTAACACTTAAGAAAAAAAGTGTAAAAATAATAATGTTAAAAATTATACAATAAAATAGGCGCGAAAATACCGGACATAGATTATATGCCAGAAACAAACGCTCGCAACTCGGTCGTGTCAACTGGAAAGCTTGCTAAAAACAAACCATCCCGCCGTCAGTTGTGGTTTGAAAGAGTGATGGCGCTTCTAGCACTGACAAACTTGGGGGTGGTGCTATTTGACTTGAGCTATATAGCTTGGAGGGATTTATACTTCCGGGAGGCTCGCGTTCTAACAGAAGTGTATGACCCGGTTAAGGGTATTGAAGAGCATAGAGATACACAAAGATATTTGAAAACGGTAGAGCAACTTAAAGCTCAGGTGCAGCAGACGGGTTTGCAGTCACCAGAGGTGGAAGCTTTACTGAAGGAATTGCAAGGCTTGAGCGTGGAAATGGTTGAAACCAATCCGTTTGCACAAGCGAATAAGACAGGGACGTTGGAAAAAATCAAAAATCGGATGCGCTATCGGATGCGCAACGAATCTGCCAAACAATCTTTCACAACCTTCTGGAGTCAGCCCTATTTAGCCCAACAAGGCTGGCAAAAAGAAATTAAATTTTACGATAGTAAAATTCAGCCTTTGATAGCAGCTAATTATTTCCGCCCAATTTGGGAAAACGGCGAGCCTATCGATTATTTTTTCTGGCAGATTGACATTTGGTTTTTCAGCCTATTTGCCGTCGAATTTCTGCTGCGTACTTACATCCTCCACAGGCGTCACGGTGGTATTAGCTGGCTAGAAGCTATGCTGTGGCGGTGGTATGACATTTTACTGCTATTACCTATCTTCCGGTGGCTGCGTGCGATCCCGGTTGTTATACGCCTCCATCAAGCAGAATTCTTAAACCTCGACACAGTAAGAACCCAATTTAACAGGGGGTTCGTAGCCAATTTTGCTGGAGAATTAGCGGAAATAGTGGTTATCCGGGTGATTAACCAGGTACAGGGATCGATTCAGAGAGGAGAATTTGTCCGGTGGCTGACACAACGGGATCAAAAAGACTACGTTGACATCAACAATATCAACGAAGTCGAAGCGATCGCCAAGTTGATGATGAACCTGACAGTCCACCAAGTCATGCCTAAAATAATGCCCGACGTGGAAGCTCTCCTGCGACACAACATTGAGAAAATTCTCAACCAGTCTCCCGTCTACCAAGGACTCCAGAACGTTCCAGGATTGGGACACTTACCCACTCAGATGACAGAGCGACTTGTGGCAGAAATTTCCCAAGGAGCCTACAACACTCTAATTGCCGCCCTAGAAGACGATCCCGTTGGCGACGAAATATTCAGGCGGTTGGTGCAACACTTCAGCGAAGCCGTCGGATCTGAAGTGCAGAGACAGCATACACTGCCAAAACTCCAGTCTTTACTTACTGATTTTCTGGAGGAAATTAAAATAAATTACGTCGAGCGCTTGTCTGAAGAAGATTTAGAGCAAATATTAGAACAAACAAGAAGTATCCGCCAAATTGTCAAGCGTTAAACCCAATTGGGTAGGGACTCGCCACTAAGGTACCGATTGCGTTAAACTCAAAACAGAGACGAATCAACCCAGATTCGTCACAGAGCTTCTTGTAAAAAATTTTGCAGGGAGCTTCTTTAAGCTCGGGTATTTGCGGTAAAAGTAAAAACGGGCGCGGCTTAATTGTAAGGCGCGTTCGCTGAGTTTTACAAGCATCTGGTTTGCATTTCCAGGACAACTAGCTATACTGGGTTTTGAGCAAAAATGTCTGAAAACCAAGCCAATAGGCGCTTTTTCAAACAGCGTTTGGCTAGACCCGGTAGAGCTTGTGCAGAGAAATGTCTGCTGAAGATTTCTATTGAAGCAGGAAGTAAGCAGAAATATCTAGGGAGAAAGTTCCACTAACTGCCAGATAGTTCATAAGTCTTATAGAGCAGCTTGGTAACAAGCAAAGAGTGCAGGAGCGCACGTTCCTACGCTCAACCAAATGGCATCGGCACTGCCTCCGGTAAAAGTTAGCGAGGAAAGCTGCAAAATTACTGAGACAGTACAGTAAAGCTTTGGTGGGTTACTGCCCACTTTTTTTTTGGAGTTCTGTTTTGTTGGGAATATTGAATGACTCACCCCCTAATTCCACAAATAATTGATTTAGCGACACCAGTGGCAGAAGAACTGGGATTGGAAGTGGTCGGGGCAGTATTTCACACTAACCAACGCCCGCCAGTGCTGCGCGTAGACATCCGCAACCTCAACTCAGACACTGGTCTGAATGACTGCGAACGGATGAGTCGGGCAATGGAGGCAGCGTTAGATGCGTCAGATATCATACCCGATGCTTACGTGTTGGAGATTTCAAGTCCTGGTATATCGAGGCAGTTGACGACAGATAGGGAGTTTATATCCTTCAAGGGATTTCCCGCGATAGTTAGCACATCACAACCCTTTGAGGGCAAGCAAGAGTGGAGCGGTCAGCTCGTGGGCCGGGATGAGCAAGCCGTTTACCTAAATCAAAAGGGAAGAGCGATCGCAATTCCCCGAACTCTGATTGCCAGGGTACAACTGGACGACCGCCGCTAGTAAATTTTGGATGCAGGGATTTGGATTTTAGATTCAAGTCCATTATCTAAAATCTAAAATCTAAAATTCACGGAGTTTTGCTTATGTCAATAGTTAAGTTGCCTGGGCTTAAAGACCTGATCGACAATATCAGCCGAGAGCGCAACTTACCGCGCCACGCAGTACAATCCGCCCTCAAAGAAGCGCTTTTGAAAGGATACGAGCGCTATCGCCGCGCTCAACGTCTCGACCGCTTCCATTTTGAAGAAGAATACTTCGACAACTTTGAAGTCGATCTTGATGTCGAAGAAGAAGGGTTCCGCATCTTGGCCACCAAAATTATTGTCGAAGAAGTCGGGGATACCGACCATCAAATTTCACTTGAAGATGTCCAAAAAGTTACCGATGAGGCTCAACTGGGCGACTCGGTTGTACTGGATGTAACGCCAGACCAAGGAGAATTTGGTCGTATGGCAGCAATTCAGACCAAGCAGGTGCTAGCGCAAAAATTGCGAGACCAGCAGCGCAAACTTGTGCAAGAGGAATTTCAGGACTTAGAAGGAACAGTGCTACAAGCACGGGTGCTGCGGTTTGAGAGACAATCAGCGATCGTTGCTGTTAGTAGTAACTTCGGTCAGCCAGAGGTAGAAGCCGAACTTCCTAAGCGCGAACAGCTCCCCAATGACAACTATCGCATCAGCGCTACATTTAAAGTCTTTCTCAAAAAAGTGCGCGAAGGCCCCCATCGCGGCCCCCAGCTAGTCGTTTCCAGAGGCGCCGCAGGTTTGGTAGTTTATCTATTTGCCAACGAAGTACCAGAAATTGAGGACGAAGTAGTTAGGATTGTGGCTGTAGCGCGGGAAGCCAATCCCCCCTCTCGTCATGTTGGCCCCCGGACGAAAATAGCTGTTGATACACTGGAGCGAGATGTAGATCCAGTTGGCGCTTGTATCGGCGCTCGCGGCTCCCGCATTCAAGTAGTTGTTAATGAATTGCGGGGTGAAAAAATAGACGTTATTCGCTGGTCGCCTGACCCAGCTACCTACATCGCTAACGCCCTCAGCCCCGCCCGCGTGGATGAAGTTCGTCTAATTAATCCCGAAGGGCGTCAAGCTCATGTATTAGTTGCAGAAGACCAGTTGAGTTTGGCGATCGGTAAAGAAGGGCAGAACGTGCGTCTGGCAGCCCGCCTGACTGGTTGGAAAATCGACATCAAAGATATTGCCAAGTACGACTACGCCGCCGAAAGCGCCAAAATCCAAGAGGTACAACAAGCTGCCATAGCAGACGAAAATGAGGATGAGGACGCTTTGGAAAACTCATTACCAGTAATGGAGGATTTTGAGGCAGAGTATGAGGAGGAAGAGGCTGAAGTATGAAGCAAGAATTCTTAATTTTATATATAAAATTAAGAATTCTTAAAAAGTCACAGCGGCGGTCGGCATAACTTTGACAGTTGAGGATATCCTTCCGATTTTCTATGCAACCTAACTATCGGCGATGTGTAAGTTGCCGCAAAGTGGCACCAAAACAGTCTTTTTGGCGTATTGTCAGAGTCTATCCATCTAGACAGCTACAATTAGACCAAGGGATGGGGCGCTCTGCTTACCTTTGTCCCCAGGCGAACTGTTTAGGAGCGGCTAGGAAAAAGAATCGGTTGGGAAACACGCTAAAAGCCCCGGTTCCAGAAGAACTGTATCAAAGCTTATGGCAGCGTCTAGCCGAGAAGCAAGACGGTGGATGTGAAAGCGGAGGGGAAACCTTCCGCCTTGCGTCAGACGCCACCCACGTCAAACAATCGTTAAAATCAAAATAAAGATGTAAATTTAAATTGTTCTCATGGAGGCTAGTCAGTGTCAAAATAGAAATCAAGCCATTGTTAAAGCAACGTCAGGCAGAGAGTCGGGAAAACCGCCCCAGTTTTTTAAAGATTTGTGCCAGATTAGAGAAGAAGTGTTTTGCGCTTCTAGGGGCAGCCAGCTGGCTTGCTGTGAATAGGCCCGCTTTGATCGGTTTCTTATCCATTATTTAAATACGCCGTTTTCGGCTAAGGGGTTAAACCCATTAGGCAGTAGGCAGAGGAGCAAAGGGTCGTTCAAGCATCTAGTCATAGCGTGACAACTGGTAGGTACGACGGGGAAAGAGTGCATGAACAACGGCAAAGTGAGAATTTACGAGTTATCAAAAGAATTGAACTTGGACAATAAAGACATCTTGGGAATTTGCGATCAGCTCAACATTGCGGTCAAAAGCCACAGCAGTACAATTACAGAATCAGAGGCGGAGCGTATTCGCAGCCTAGCAGCAGAAAAACAATCAGAGCGTCAGGCGGCTGCCGCAAAACGGGTTGGGACTGCTGGCGGAGCGGACAAAAAATCTGGGCCATCATCCGGGAACAGCAATCAACATAAGCAGCAAATTCTGCAAATAAAGCATAAGTCTGGGTCCGGTTCCGGTTCTAACTCCAAACAGCCGGGGGCTGCTAAACTTGCTAGCCCACCATCACCGCCAAGCAAACAGCACACCGCCTCACCTTCACCTATGAAGCAGACGACACTTACTCGCCCAGTGCGTAGCAGCAATCAGGATGCTAACCCGACAAGTGCACCTGTAGAAGAATTGGAAGAATCACAGGAAATTCCAGAAATGGAGGCTTTTGTTGAAGAAAGTCCTAGCCAACCGGAAATTGCCGCCAAGCCCCTAGCTGAACCTCCCGTTAGGCCTGTAGCAGAATCATCTGCGCCAGCTATATTTGAGCGTCCGGTTCTGAAACGAGCTAATGCACAGGCAGCGCCTAGCAGCCGCGCTCCTAGCCCATCGGCCGGAGAGCCGAAGGTAAGCCAACCAGAAACAAAACCTCTAGAAACAAGACCTGTTGTTGCCAAAAAACCGACTCCTAAACCAGAGCCGGGGGTTGATACCAAAGTTTCTGAATCTCCGCAACCAGTCTCAGACCTGCAAAGACCTCAGAAAAAGGTACGTGCTGTAGGAGGGGTTACTCCACCTGTAAGGGATTCACAAAAACCAGATGTAGTCAAGATATCGCCTAGACCAGTTCGGCTTCAGGATGATTCAAGACTAGATAGATCGAGTGTTGAGATTGATGAAAACGACAAAGGTACAAACGAGCCTGAGTTACTAGAGCTAGAGCTAAAGCGTCCTAACCCACCTCGCCCAGCAAAAACTAAAAAAGCTTGGGAGGAAGAGGAAGAAGATCCGGATATTGCTAACAAGAATAAGGCGGCTAGTAAAGTCAAGCGTCGTCCTGCCATAGTTGATGAGGACGATGATGATTTTGCCAGCGACCTAGAGGATCTGCCAGAAACAGTTGTGGTAAGCCTCTCCGTTGCCCGTCCTCCAAAACCCAAAGGACGCCCAGGACAACCAATAGCGCCTGCGGCAATACAGGCACCGGGAGCAAGCAGGGCTAGAAAACCAGGGCATAAGACCGCTGGCGATACAAGCAATTCGCGAGATACGCGACGCGGCGGCCAAAAGAATAACGTGGTCGAACGTCCGGAAAAAGTTGTACTGACAGGCAGCATGAGTCTCCGGGAACTGGCTGAAGCTTTGGCTGTGCCAGAAACAGAGATTATCAAGAAGCTCTTCTTTAAAGGCATGGCTGTCAACATTACCCAAACCCTGGATGTCGAGACTGCCAAAATGGTGGCCGAAGAACTGGATGTTGAAGTCGAAATCGCCCAAGAACAATCACAAGCTATACAGACCGTATGGGTAACTGAGGAAGACCTGGAAAGCCTCCAGCGCCGACCGCCAGTGGTGACGATAATGGGGCACGTCGATCATGGTAAAACTAGCCTACTTGATGCTATCCGGGAAACCAAGGTGGCACAGGGAGAAGCAGGTGGTATTACTCAACATATCGGTGCTTATCATGTGGATGTCGAGCATGAAGGCAAAAAAGAACAAATAGTCTTCCTGGATACACCTGGTCACGAAGCCTTCACCGCTATGCGGGCACGGGGCGCAAAAGTGACCGACATTGCCATCCTAGTAGTGGCGGCTGATGATGGAGTCCAACCTCAAACGGTAGAAGCTATCAGCCATGCCAAAGCAGCCGAAGTGCCCATTGTTGTGGCAATTAACAAAATCGATAAAGCGGACGCGCAACCAGACCGCGTTAAACAGGAATTGACCGAATATGGTCTTGTTGCGGAAGAGTGGGGCGGCGACACAATCATGGTGCCTGTGAGTGCCCTTCAAAAGGAAAATTTGGATACGCTCCTAGAGATGATTCTGCTAGTCGCCGAAGTGGCTGAACTTGGGGCTAACCCAGACCGGGAAGCTAAAGGCACGGTGATTGAAGCCCATCTTGATAAGGCTAAAGGTCCAGTTGCTACTCTGTTGGTACAAAATGGCACTTTAAGGGTGGGCGATACCCTGGTCGCTGGCTCTGTCTTTGGCAAGGTACGAGCGATGGTAGATGACCGGGGCAAACGGGTCGAAGTTGCTGGGCCATCATGGCCAGTAGAAGTGCTGGGCCTAAGCGATGTGCCTGCTGCGGGAGATGAGTTTGAGGTGTACGAGAGCGAGAAAGAAGCACGCTCAATCGCTTCGGACAGATCCGATCAGCAACGCCAGTCTCGCCTGCAACAAGTAATGGCGTCCCGCCGCGTCACCCTTAATACCCTTTCTCAACAGGCTAAAGAAGGAGAACTTAAGGAACTCAACTTAATTCTCAAGGCAGATGTTCAAGGCTCGCTAGAGGCTCTTCTCGGAGCGCTCAAACAGCTACCTCAAAATGAAGTGCAAATCCGAGTTTTGTTGTCTGCTCCAGGTGAAATCACCGAAACTGACGTTGACTTAGCCGCAGCTTCCGGTGCTGTAATTGTGGGCTTCAACACGACTCTAGCCACTGGTGCTAGACAAGCGGCTGACCAAGCGGCTGTCGATGTGCGCGAATACAATATCATCTACAAACTTCTAGATGATATTCAAGGCGCAATGGAAGGTCTGCTGGAACCAGAGATGGTGGAAGAACCGCTGGGTCAAGTAGAGGTGCGGGCTGTATTCCCAGTGGGCAAAGGAGCCGTCGCTGGTTGCTACGTGCTGTCGGGCAAGGCTATTCGTAATTGCCGAGTGCGCGTGCGACGCGGTGGCAAGGTACTCCATGAAGGAGTCCTTGATTCTCTCAAGCGGATGAAGGAGGATAGCAAGGAAGTCAACGCTGGATTTGAATGCGGCATTGGCCTGGATAAATTCAATGCGTGGGAAGAAGGCGACATCATCGAAACTTATCAGATGGTGAGCAAGCGCCGTACCCTATCCCCTACTTAAGAATTAGGGAGACTAGGTAGTAGGGAGTGGGGATTAAGAAATTAGTAACCACTCCCTACTCTATACTCAGCAACATACAGTACCCAGCCCCAATTTATGCGTTCGTTTTGGTCTGAACCTTTTTTGTGGATTCATCTTGCTGGCTTGACAGCGGTTCCAATTTTTCTGGGGATATGCTTCCTGGGTCTTACTGCGGGCGAGCCAATATTGCCGATTTGGTTAGAAATTTTTTTAGTAGCGGTTGTAGGTATTACACCGGTGCTAGGGATGCAAATACTCCGCCCTTTTTATATATTCAGTATCCTGGCACTCGCTATAAAGCCAGAGCAGCTGAACGAACAGCAACGACGCCTTTTGTCACAGTTTAAAACTAAAGTAAACCGAGTGGTGGCAGTTCTAGCAGCTGTTTTCATGCTGTTGGTATTGATACAAATATACGATGCTACACCTGCGGTGGCATCTTTTGCACCTTTTCTACCCCAATCCCACAACTTAGGGCTGATGTTGGCTTGTGTGGCGTTTCTTTTAGGCAATTTGTTTTTGCAAATACCCGTTAGCGTGGCTCTCGTAGTGCTAACTGATGAAGCAAAGTTGGCTGCGACAGAACCCTATGAAGTAGAACGCATATCGCAGGATTTTACTATACCGGGCTGGCGGGTTAATAAAATATTGCCACCTATGGTAGAAGAATAATTAAAAATCAGCTCTGTAAAGGCATTTCAAGGTAGGGAAGTGTAAACCTGTAAAGTTGGAATTTTATATTAAAATTGTCTATAAAATGTTGTTTTCCGCACAACCACTAACAAATTACTGGGCTATGCTAAAAATAGACAGAAAAAGTGGTAACAGACCAGTAAATTTACTATTGCTTAGTGGCAGGTGCATATGGTTAGTTCTACAGCTTCATCTAAAGGCGGAGTTTTTGAAGACACCCAAATTTGGGACAGTCTAAAACAAGCGATCGCCTCTAGTTCAGGATTCCAGCGCTGGGATCTCGAACATGCTGTTGATGACGCAGACAAAGAGTGCAGCCTAGATTATCGAGTTCGCCGCTATTTGCGGGAAACTTTAGAGACGCTGGCTTATTGATATTTATTAGTTATGAGCGGAGCCGGAGATGCTCCGGCTCCAGTTTTGAGGGAATTTATTACTCAAAACTTGGGTAAACGCTCTGCCAGCTTACGGAGTTGACCAAAAACCTCAGCAAGGCGATCGCCCTCCACCTGAACTTCTGGGGTGGGGTAATTTTCCAACGCTTCAATCAAGGAAATTTTGCCGTCTTTAAGAGCAGAGCCAACTATGGCAGAGCGTAAAGACTCCCGGTTAGCCGCATTGCCGGGAGTATGAACCACCTGAGAAACGCGATCGAGTATCGATTCTCCGATAGGGCTAGTCAGCATTGCATATAAAAGAACCGGATTGACTTTGACTTCATTAGTTAGAGCGCGTCGAAGCTCCGAAGGATCTCTCTTTGCCATAGCCAAATAAGCTCGCAGCGACGGGGAGAGTTCACCAGTTTTGGCAAAAGTAGAGAGTTCTGTAACAGATACAGATTCCCGAAGAATGCGGTATTTCAGTACGACAGAGTCGGCAGCTTGAGCGTTTTGGCTAAATAGCAAAATCACAGCACTAGCAGTAGAACCTAAGATTAAACGCCGTAATAATAAATTGAAGTTCATAGTAGAAAGTGTAAAAATATTGATGTTCTCATATGACGATAATTTAGCAAGATAAGTTGCCGCCTCTGGCTCAAGTAACAATTATGCGCGATGCTCTTATAAGCTATTCAAACAGCTTATAAGCTAATAATTATCTAAGATTTGCAGATATGGTAAAGTCTTGCCAATAAGGTACTTGGCTCATACTAACTGCTAAATTTAAATGCGCGATCGCGTACTGCTTCAAAGCTCCAACCTTATCCGGATGTCGAATTGCTCGCCCGTAGATTACTTAAAACCATAAAAGCTTTCAACCCCATGACACATAAAGGTTGGAGTCCTCACTCAAACCGCTCGCTCACCATCCCTTTTCCCCTACCCGTCCGCGCATCGTTACTAACAAACCTGCTGCTTTTGTCTGGCGGCGCGGCGATACTTCTGGCGCACCCGCAAAACTACGCACTTGCTGGTATTGCCAAGCAAGCTCCTCAAAAAATCATCACCGAAGTCATCTACGTCAACCCCAATATCGGCACAGATACCGTCGCTGATAACTCTCAATCCGCTCCCTACCGCACCATCGCCTATGCAATGCAGCAAGCTTCATCGGGAACGGCGATCCAACTTGCATCAGGTTCCTACACTAACAAAAACGGCGAAATATTCCCAATTGTTGTAAAACAAGGTGTTATTCTGCGCGGGGATGCATCCACCAAAGGCCAGACAATAAATATTATTGGTGGCGGCTACTACATCAGCCCCACCTTATCCGCTCAAAACGTTACAGTTCGAGCAGAAAAAGACAGCGAAATTAGCGGCGTGAGCATTACTAACCCCAATACTCGCGGTACTGCCCTCTGGATTGAATCCAGCAACCCCACCGTCAAAAATAACACCTTCTCCAACAGCAACCGCGAGGGTGTTTTTCTCAGCGGTACGGCAAATCCTAAAATTGAAGACAACATCTTCACCAAAAACTTGGGTAACGGCATTTCTATTGCAAAAATGTCAGCCGGAGAGATCCGCAACAATGTAATTGACAACACAGGTATTGGCATTGTAGTTAGCGAGTCAGCATCTCCAGCGATCGCGCAAAACCGCATTCTCAAAAACCGCCAGGGTGTTGATGTCGGAGGTGACGCAACCCCTTTGCTGCGTAACAACATCATTGAGAACAACCGCGAAAATGGTGTCGTAGCGACGGGAAATGCTGGGCCAAATTTGGGCACCAAAGCAAGTCCTGGACAAAATCGCATCCGTAACAACGGTCAATACGATATCTACAACGTGACCCGCAACAATACTATATTTGCTGTTGGCAACGACATCGATCTCAAACGAATTTCAGGTCGTGTGGATTTTGTAAATACTCCCGCCACTGGCTCATAATGGCGAACCCACCCGGATTACCTAGCTGTCGCCCTCAGATACCAGGCGATCGCGCTACGATGGGCAATTTTTTTGAGAACCTCTATATCTTGAATTTGAGCTAGTTCCCAAATCCGTATCACGGATTGAAATAAGACGCTTGCCCCTAAAAAAAGATGTGCCAGCCTCCTCTAGGGGGAGACTGGCGCTATACAGGTATTCATCGGCTTTTTATATATTTAGGGTCTTTATATTGGCTGACCCCATTTGAACCATCATTATTGTTACATCTATCTCCAGAAAACGTTAATTTCGTAATAATTTCTTTATTTTTATTTATAACACCCTTTATAAGTATTTATACCAACGGCTGCTAGCGCCGCTCTTGCCTACAAGGCGATTGTGCTGGCGATCTCAGCGGATAATTGCTTAGGGCAATCAACGAACCAACCATAATACATTTTTCGCTAAAAAAAGATGCGCCAGTACTCATCTAGGTGAAGACTGGCGCTATAGAGATATTTATTCAGGTTTTGTATATTTAGGGTCTTTATATTGGCTGACCCCATTTGAACCACAATTTAATATTGACACCTATTCCAATCAAAGATTAATTTCGTAATTTTTTCTTTATATTGTTCTTTCTTCCGATTGATGAATGTTTGTTACATAAGCGTTACAGGCAACCGTCAATAAGTAACAGTGGCAAAGCAGGGAAACTAGGAGCGATCGCGCAACCGTGCGTAGGCGAAAGCAAGGTCACGACAAAGCAGCGACGGGAGAGCAATCTTCCCACGCGGAGCCTGTGCCCCAATCTATATAGCCTTACCTATGCGGGTCGTAAAAAGTTCAACAGTTCTCGATTAACAGTTTGGGGCGCTTCTTGCTGTATCCAGTGACCGCAGTGAGGTACCAATTTTAGTTTGAACGGAGCCGAGATTAACCGTTCCATTCCTTCTGTAAGTTTGTGACTGAGAAGGGAATCTTCTTCACCCCACAGTATTAAAGTGGGCACAGTTACAGGAGAAGGCGCTCGCCCCAAATTGTGCATCCAATTAGCCGGAGCCAGCCATTGGCGATAATAGTTAATCGCCGCCGAAAGTACCCCAGGCTTTGATAGCGCCATCTGATACATCTCGGTGTCCTCGGCGGTAAACGCTCCTTTGCGAATCGCTTGTCCGCGAAACACGTTTTGGACAAAATCTTTTAAGTTCTGTTGTATCAGCCACTCTGGGAGTCCAGGGATCTGAAAAGCAAACACGTACCAACTGCGGCGCAGTTGATCCATATTACTGGCGATTTCTTGCAAAAACTGCTGCGGGTGCGGCGCGTTTAAAATTGCTAGACGGTTTAGAACTTGAGGAAACTTCTGCGCCAAATGCCACGCGATCGCCCCTCCCCAGTCGTGACCCACAATATGTGCCCGCACATATCCTAGACTTGTAATCAAACCCCGAATATCAGCACTGAGCGTATCAAGGTCATAGCCACTCGCTGGCTTATCAGAATCGTTATAGCCCCGCAGATCCGGAACTACCACCTTAAAATGCCTCGCCAATGCTGGTATCTGATAGCGCCAGGAATACCAAAACTCTGGAAACCCATGCAGGAGTATAACCAGCTCTCCCTCTCCTTGGGTAACGCAGTGTAAGCGAATGTTATTAGTCTCAACAAAATGGTGTTGCCACTCAGAATCCAGAAAGTTCATAAACGCTTGCAGGTTGATATACCCGGAGTTTGTACGCCGGTCTTCTACCTTAAGGTTAACATTCTGCGGCCTTAAATCCGAGTGTTAAAGGTGTTCGGCATCAGCCAAACAGCTTTTTCTTGGCAACATCATCATGTTTATTCGGTTTATAACGGTTGTGTGACCGCAAGACGGGATTCAGAGGGTTTTATTTTGTACTTGACAAGATTCGCTAGATCTTGTAACTGGCTGATGGCTTCAGCACCCTCTAGCTTCATAAGTTCGCGATCGTCTCGCATTTCCGTCCAAGTGATCCCGTAATCAGAGACTAAGAACCGGATCAAATGGTCGTCCCCCAAGCTGACCATAAAAGACGCACTGTTCATTTGACCGCCGCAGGTATAACAGGAAGCTAGGTAGCCCCTCTGCTCTAGCACGAGCGCCAGAGCTTGAAGATTCATTACCAGATCCTGGACAAATTGACGGTGTTGCTCTGCAAGTCGTATAAACACGTTTTTACTCCAACCACCACACCTAATTTTAGCCTTTAATTATTTCTTAAGAATTTGATCTTGAGCAAAGCCCCAGTTATATTTAGGTATTGGGAATACTAAAAGATTTGGTATCCTTGCTTAACCCACATTAACTGAACTATTAAAGCAAGTACAGTATTAACAACAACAGTACGCTTTATATTCCTGAATCGTAGCCATAAGCCCTGAAAGTTAGGCTCTCTCTAGAGAAGTACTTGGCGTCCGGGCGCGAATAAGCAAAGATAAAAATAATAAATCAGAGTGATAAGAATAGCTTTTATAAATAATGCGTTATTACGAAAAATGGGGATGCAACGATGAATTGCGATCGCTATGCTTCCCCCGTACTATGTCGCACTTGAGGTTTGCCTCGCTGTTGAGTCCCACATTTAATAATGGGTGGGACTTGACAACAGCGATTGTCCCCACTCTAATTGACTTGCCACCAACCGAACGCAGGCCCGATGAAGCGTACAGTCACCCAGCAAGCAGCTAGGAGGCCGATGCCAATCCAAGCCCCTTGGTTACTCCATTTTACAAACTGCTCCCCCTGCTTTTTGGTAATCGGCAGCCAGGGCAAGATGTAAGCATCTTGTCCATATTTTTCTTTGAGAGCTTCTTTACGACGCTTGGATTCTCCCATAACTTCTGCAAATGGCTGTAAATACTTGGTTAATAATAGCGCTGCCGTGGAACCGCAGGCGGATTGTTTATCAAATTACAAAAAAGTTGGGGTTAGGCAAATAAAAAGTAAAAAAAGAATATTGCTGCATTTGCATGATAGCCTTCCTCTATCCGCTCCTAACCCCCAGATGGCGAACAAAAAGCTAACTTCTATCTCTCAACCAGTTGGGGTCTAAATAGTTAATACGCGCTAGGGGACTGAGAGCTGAAAGTACGAGAGTACCATAGCTGCGGTGGTTCACCCGTCCGTCAAAAAGGGCAACTACACCTTGGGACTCTCGCACCGGAGCGATCGCTCGCTGCAATTCCCGCAAAGCGACAGGCAACAGATACAAACGAAACCAATCTAAACGCCGTTGCTTGTAGTAAGCCACCCGTGCAGCAACCAGGGGATTTTCCAGCGAAGGAATCGGCAAAGTAGCGATCGCCAACAGTTGCGGAGGCGGGATCGTAAGAAGATGCTGCCGCCAAAACTCCCACCCAGTAACCAAAATACCCCTCTGGCTCAAACTTGTCTTCTCGACCTGAACCCTAGAGCCAAAGCTGGCAGCCAAAACCGCCCCCACCTGAGCCTTTAGCGGCGTATCCCCAATCAGCAGAACAACCGGGCGTTTCAGGTCATCGCTAAAACTCAGCAGAGTGAGGATTTGTTTAATCAACACCTCCTGAAATTCAGGTGTATTCGGCATCGCCAGCTTATCGGGCACATACAATTGAATCAATTCGCTCCGGCGATCTGGAGAAAACTTAATTAGAGTAGAATCTGCCAATCCCAACTCAGTTTGGTAAACAGACGCCGAACCCTCCATATCGAGTGCGCCACCGATTAACACTATCGGCTGCTGCGTCCAGATCTTACTTAAAGCTGTCGCCACCTCAACGGGAGAACAGCAGAGCGAAAATGTACCGCCGCTGCGGTCAATTGATGCCCAAATTATACTTTTGCCATCAGTTTGCCAGCGCTGCCAAAAATTTCTCCACGCAGGTGGTAGATCCGCTAACACATCAGAGGAGAGATTTGGCTCTAACCCTTTGAGAGTTAGTTCTTTGTAGAGACGACGCAAAATGTCTTGCTCTGACGGTTCGATCAAATAGCACTCGTAAGGATTAGCAGGATGCTGAAAGACTAAGTGCGTCAACTGTACGCGGGCATCTCTAATAGCGTCGGCTTGGTCTGAGCGACAGCGCATCAGTTCCTCCCAGTCACTCGCAGACAAACGGGCAGTCAGCGTTTCACGCGCCAAGCCTTCTAAGTCATCGGCACCGTCAATGATAGTAGGGACGTTCGTAGGTATGCCATCTTGCCCGTGCAGTTTGTTTGCTATCCAAACATCAGGAGACATCAGCAGCACTCCCTGGAAATCTTCATTAGGCCAGCGATCGCCAGTCTGGACATCCTTATACTTTTGCAGCCACTGTAGCAGCGGGGGAATTTCTACTTTCTGCAAGTGCTGCTGCACGGCTTCCGATACCACCAAAATTATCGGCCCCGGCCAAATAAGTGCTGGTAGTAGGTAACTGAGGCGATACCCACTTTGGACATCACCAAGGGGAATGCCAGTCTGTATCAGGGCACTCCGACCCAGCCGAAAAGCTCTCGCCACCAGCCGCGCCATCGTGAGATGATGTGGCCAAATGGGGACATTGAGCAGCGATCGCCTTAGAGTTGGCTCTTCGGCGCATCCTAGCTCAACGGCTTTTTCAGAGCTAGGGGTCGTTAAGTCTTTATTGTTCTTAACAAATCGCAAGTAGGCAAGCAGCGCCGAATGGACTTCTACTTCAATCACAGCTAGTTGTTGGTTTTTGGTTGTTGGTTTCTGCCATTACAGGCTAGCAACCCTGGAATGCCGCGAACTGAGAATAAGAACCGACACCCAGACTAACTAACCACTACCAACTATTAACTATAGACATCGCTAATCGCTGCTGGCTTTATCCACAGGATCGAATTCTTTGATGAAATCAACGACTATACCTACAGGAGGTAAGGGTGATTCTGGTGCTTTAGGTGAAATGTTTGCAGGCCCAGCAAGTAAATTAGCTTGATTCATCAACCTCTTGCCAAAAGAGGCATGATGATATACATTCAAGCTTTGATCGTTGGAATTTGTTAATACTGTTTGAGTGGGAGATTGAAAGAAATTTGCTGTTTCTTTCAGTCCAGGAATAAGCTTCTTTAGGTCAAGAGTGCCAGCCAGAGTAATTGTTTGATTCAGCGCCGCTGTTAATTGCTTGATCCGCTTTGGATCTTTAAGACCCAATTCTTCTATACTTTGCGATTGTAGAGTATGTACCAGACCGATGATATTTCGGTGCGTGGCAAGGGCATCGCTAAAAGGAAGAATAGCCACGTAAGCAATTGTAAACAATTGATCGTTGCTGCCAATCGGAAAGGTAATAACAGTTCTTCTAACGCCTACTTCGATACTTGGTGGGTGGGTGATTGGTGGATATTGTTTGGCAATCTCATGATAAGTGGCAATTAAAGCCAAATTAGCCTCTAGATCCAACGGCGCGTCAACGAGAATCTTGACAGTGGGTAGCGAACCATTAAAAAACTTACGGGAGTCTTCGGTACTGAGGCGATAAATCTGGCTGCGATCGCCATCCGGACTCAGGTCAATCCACTCGCAGGTCATGCCTTCGGTTTTCAAACCAAACCGCGACACTGCATAAAGTTTGGCACCCGTCAAAACCGCGCCAGTCAAATCAGCGCCAATCCAATCGGCCTTAATCAATCGCGCCTGTGTAAGATCGGCGTGAACCAAACTCGCATTAAGTAAATTAGCGTTGCTTAAGTCTGCTCCTATTAAATTAGCTCCACTTAATTTCGCCTCGCTTAAGTCTGCCCAGCGCAAATTTGCCCCGCTCAAGTCCGCCCAACGCAAATTTGCCCCGCTCAAGTCTGCACCGCTAAGATTGGCACGACTGAGATTTGCTTGCCTGAGTTCGCATTCTCTAAGGTTGGCACCAGTTAAATCTGTTCTGCTGAGATCTGTACCATTTAAATTAGCTTGCTCTAAATTTGCCCCAGTCAGGAATGCTCCCCGCAGGTTAGCTTCATTCAAGCTAGCGCGGCTGAGATTGGCTTGCCGGAGGGTAGCCTCTCTCAAATCAGAACCGCTAAGGTTAGCGCCCTTAAGATTAGCACCGCTCAGTTCGGCACGAATTAGCTCTGCACGAATTAGTGCTGCCTGAACAAGTTGTGCTTTCCCCATATCCGCCCGAATTAAGTTGGCGACATTTAAGTTGGCTCCATTTAAGATGGCTTTGGTGAGATTGGAGCCACTGAGTCTGGCGACATTAAGTTTCGCGCCAGTCAAATTAGCTCCACTCAAATTGACACCGCTGAGGTTAGCCACACTTAAGTTAGCTCCACTCAAATTGATGCCACTTAGGTTGACGCCACTCAAGTTAGCCTCGCTGAGTTCGACGGCGGCAAAGTTTCTGGCTCCAAGTGCATATTTTGATAAGAGTTCCTCGACGTTCATTTGAAGCTCCCTGGCAAGCATTCTAATTTTATGGTGGGGGCGAGGGCGATTAAGCCAAACCTAATGTGTTATTGGTCGTACACGGGGAAGCAAGAGCCTGCGACTAAAAACAGCTCCCCCGCCCGCTGCATAATGTATGAAAGAGGCTCTTAGCTTCCCAAGTGCGGTTTCGGGGGACATTTAGACATATAAGCAATAATCTAACGTGCCGCACCGTAAATGTTAGGGAAGAGTTTAAGTGGAGTGGGTCTAGGAGGAAGGATGAACGATGAGTGCGATCGCATCCGGTTGATTAGTCTAGCGCTGTTAGGCCAAGTGGCGCATATGCGGTCGAGGAGCGTTGCTATCAGAATAAAATTGAGTAGTAGGCAGTAGGTGGTAAGCAAACAGTTGGTAGATTTTACCAGCTAGCCATTACTCATTAGCCACTTCCCATTCCTAATTGCAATCTTCCGATGTCCCCCCATCTCATGAAAAATAACCTCTTAAGCAACAAACTATAAATAATGAACTTGGATATAAAAAATTATTAATGCTGGTTCAGCATTGGTAATCAAGCCTCGCTGCGCCTAATTAGCAATAAAATCTGGCTGTATGCTATAGGCAGACTTGGCAGGTTACTGTTGAGCCGAGCAACTGCGACAAGCGAAACCAAAGGTGGGAAATTTAAAACTATGAATATAGGTATTGTAGGGTTGGGACTGATTGGCGGTTCGCTAGGATTGGACTTGCGATCGCAGGGCTACCAAGTCTTAGGAGTCAGCCGTAGAGAGGATACTTGTCATATGGCGATTGAGACTGGCGTCGTAGATGATGCCAGTTCTGAGCTGAAGCTTCTAGCTGTTGCTGATGTGGTATTTATTTGCACCCCAATTGCCGCGATCGCTCCCACAATCAAGCAATTAATTCCTCATCTTTCTCCTGACGCCATCATAACCGATGTGGGATCGGTTAAAACGCCGATTGTGGAGTCTGTTGCCCCTTTATGGCATAACTTTGTCGGGGGACACCCAATGTCTGGTACTGCCGAAAGTGGATTATCAGCCGCCCAACGTAACTTGTTTGCTGGCAATCCTTACGTGCTGACACCGATAGAGACAACGCCGTTAAAAGCAGTCGAACAGGTTGAGCAAATCGCGCGATCGCTACAAGCAAAAATTTATCATTGCCGCCCCCTCGACCACGATCGCGCCGTCTCTTTGATTTCGCATCTGCCAGTTATGGTCAGCGCTGGGTTAATTGCTGCCTGCACGAGTGAGGGAGATCCCGCCGTGCTAGAGTTAGCGCAAAACCTCGCTAGTTCAGGCTTTAGGGATACCAGTCGCGTTGGAGGTGGTAATCCAGAGCTGGGCGTGATGATGGCGCGGTACAATCGCCAAGAACTGCTGCGATCGCTTCACAGATATCGCTATCAACTCGATGAACTGATTGCCCAAATTGAGCAAGAAGATTGGAATGCCCTAGAACAACAGTTGCAAAATAACCGCGAAGCGCGATCGCACTTCTCTAGTTGTAAAGGGTGATTTGCAGGTGCCAATAAATTTGAAGTGAATAGTTATAAACTATTAATTCCAAACATATAATTTAACAAAAACACCTTCGTTTGTAGCATATAAATTCGCAAAAAAGCGAAATTATTGGAATTATTTAAAATTAAGAATAACGTAACATCCATTACAGCAAATAGGTAGGCAATAAAAGCTTTATAAACAGCGTTTACTATTAAAGCGTTTATTTTGATTTATAAAAGTTGTTATTTTTATACTAATTGCGTTTAACTATTTTAGAAAAAAAATAACCTCTGTGTCCAAAAGGGCAATATCGGTCAGGAATTATAGAGGGGCATCGAAAAAGAAATCCAGCTCTTTTTCCTACGTTAAACAGGCGCTGAGAGTGAGGCAGGGGCGACGAATATAGAAATAAGGTTGGTAAGATGACTCAAAAACCTAAATTTTATAGTACATTTTATTAAAAGAAGGCGGCTAATTTAAATAGCAAACACCAGCAAGAAAGTCGGCAGATAGTATGCCAAAGGGACGATTTAATTTCCTCTGGAGGAGAAGACGGGAGATGTTCACTCCTCTGCGACAACCCTGCAACACAGGCGTCATATCTGGCGTCTAGATTAGATAAAGAGATGTCCAAGCCAGTTTTAAACCCTCATAGCGTTTGGTTATAACTTCTTTACTAAAGGTGTTCCAAATGGAAAATCAACAGCGCGACAAAGACAATACCTTAAAAACTTCCAAGCAAGGTTTTTCGTGGCAAAAACCAGCCACCTATCTATCCCTCCTCTTCCTGGGGGCAGGTGCTAACTTTGCAGGTGGCTATATAGCGTCACAACAGCAAGTAACCGCGCAGACGCCTGTTAATCAGCCATCTGTTCAATCCAAACTGCCGATAACGGCAGAAACCAGTTTTGTCACCGCTGTGGTTGATAATGTGGGGCCAGCGGTCGTGCGGATTAACTCGTCGCGAACCGTAAAAACCGAGATCCCAGATGCGTTTAATGACCCCTCCTTCCGCCGCTTCTTTGGTTCGGAAATGCCCCAGATGCCAGAAAATCGAGTGGAACGGGGTAGCGGTTCCGGCTTCATTATCAACGCCAGCGGTCAAATTATCACAAATGCCCATGTAGTCGATGGCGCGGATACAGTAACCGTAGTGCTGAAAGATGGTCGCAGCTTTCAGGGTAAAGTGATGGGAACCGATCCGGTTACGGATGTTGCTGTCGTCAAAATTGAGGCTAGCAATCTACCAGTTGTTGCTATAGGAAATTCGGATCAAATTAAGCCGGGAGAATGGGCGATCGCTATCGGCAACCCTTTAGGGCTTGATAATACAGTAACAGCCGGAATCATTAGCGCAACAGGTCGTTCTAGCAATCAAGTTGGCGTCCCTGATAAGCGAGTCCAGTTTATTCAAACTGATGCTGCGATTAATCCCGGTAACTCTGGCGGGCCGCTGCTAAATCAACGCGGCGAAGTGATTGGTGTCAATACAGCCATCATTCGAGGCGCACAAGGATTAGGCTTTTCTATTCCCATCAATACTGCCCAACGCATTGCCACTCAGCTAATAAGTAAAGGCAAGGTGGATCATGCTTTCTTAGGGATTCAGATGGTGACGCTGACGCCCGATCTGAGAAAAGAACTCAACAGCGATCCTAATCTCGGTGTGAGTGTCAATGAAGATCGAGGTGTATTAATCGTCAAAGTCGTAAGAGATTCCCCAGCAGCTAGAGCAGGGGTACGTGCGGGCGACGTTATCCAAAAAATTAACGGTCAAACTGTCCCCGACAATAACACGGTTCAACAGATGGTAGAAAAGAGCCAGGTGGGCAGCGAACTACAGATGGAATTGCGCCGCAACGGGCAGACTATTAACTTAGCAGTGCGTCCGGGTGTTTTTCCTACTGAAGTGCGTTAGTTCAGTAGTTAGTTCAGAAGGGTGGGCGCTGCCCACCCTTCTTTAGTTTTGGGGTAATTGCAGGGGAATCAATAGTTTTAATCCCAGGAAATATGAAATTTAATTGGTCAACTGACACTTATTTGTCAGGGAATAGGTAGGCGATCGCGCTAACCCCAAACACCATCAGCAGCATAACCAAAAACAGCCCAAAAAAACTAGAAAGCATGATGACAACAAAAACTATATGCAGCTGTGTTTAGAGTAATTGCTGTTTATGACACCGATGTGACTAGCCTGTGGCAATGTTGAGTTTTGTTGGGCAGCGATACCTGCCCCGGCTGCGGCAAAACTATACTGGCCAATACGAAAATTTTTGTTATTTGGAAAACATAATTTAAGCTAAAGGAAGGTAAAAACGAAAAGTGCTGCCCTTACCTAGCTGACTTTCCACCTCAATTTTACCGCCTTGCAGTTCAACTAATCGACGCGAGATTGCTAACCCGATTCCAGTTCCTCCAGAATTGCGCGATCGCGATTTATCAGCTCTAAAAAACCGCTCAAATACATGGGGCAAATCCTCCGGTGCAATTCCCCCACCCGTGTCAGCGACAGCAATCCACAATCTATTAGCTTCGCTCCAAACTCGCACGATAATTGAACCATTTGCCGTATATCGCACCGCATTCCCCAGCAGATTCACAATAACCTGCTCTACCCGATCGATATCGGCTAATACTAAAGGCAACTGTGGCGGACAATCTAATCTTATAACAGGGCCATCTTCGAGCAACTGATCGGCAAATTTTTCCACCAAGGATTCTAACAAAGGTCGTAAATTTGCTGGCTGGAGATTAATGGGCAAATATCCAGCTTCAGCCTTAGAAAGTTCTTGCAAATCGTTGACTAATCGCTCTAGCCGCTTTGTTTCTTTCGTCAATTGCTGATAAATTTCTGGAGACGGATCGATACTTCCATCTGCCATTTCTTCTAAGTAACCGCGAACTATAGTTAAAGGCGTCCGCAGTTCGTGGGTGAGGTCGCTAATTAATTCTCTGCGCCGCTGTTCTACGCCTTCGAGACTAGCAGCCATGCGGTTGAAACTATTTGCCAGCCGATTGATTTCTGGAATTTCACTCGCAGGTAGTCGCTCATCTAGTTTACCAGCCGCCAATCTACGGGTACTGCGTTCCATCTGGGTCAAGGGCTGCATAATCCGCTTAGACACCCAGTAACTCAATAGGGTTGCTGTTGTTCCACCGACGACGACAGACCAGAAAGTGCTGCGATTCCAGGCTGTTTCAAACCCGCGAACTAGGTAGGTGCGGGCATAGAGGATTCTGAAGCCAGTTCCTTCTAGTTGTTCGAGGTGCTGTACAAAAAAGCGGGGGGAATAGACTTTGCTAATGATGGCAAAGCTGCCTACTCCCACGATCATGACGAGTAAGTGGGAAAAAAACAACCGCGATCGCAAGCCTACCTTAGTCACCTAAATCCCAACTCCTTATGCCCAGCTAACGGGGATATTTTTTTGTTATGAACTCAACGAATATAACGAATAACCCCTTTTAGCTTTATCACATATTAGCTTTTATAACTTGGCTATATGTCTTTTATTACATCTACCCAAAACCAATGATTGCTAAACTTCTTAGATTCTAAGATAGACACATATGTAATATTATCAACTCCAATAAGCTCGTGCATGGCTACTTCTTCAGATTCATCTATGTTATAAATAAAAGCTGTATACCCTCTTCCTATCGTGCTGGTAGTGAAAATAAACATTTTAGATTCGCCAGAACTATCAGTTATTAATCCAACTGAGCCATCATTATCAAAGCCTTGGGAAAGATGGCTATAGTGGGCTGGCAATTTTATTCTAAGTAAAGTTGAATGATTAGGATTATAGTCTAATTTTGTTACTCCCTTAACTTCCCAGAGTTCGCGATTTGAAATTACTGCTTGGCGGTCTTTCAGATTGAAATAAAAATCAGGTAGCACAATAAGTTCATGAGGAGACACAAGAATTATCAGGGTAAACAAATTTATAACCAAAAGCGGCATTGCTTTGGCTAGATTGCGGTGATGCTTGTCTAACAAACTTATAGATGACACAATAACAGCTAGTGAAGTTAAACCTATAAAACCTATTGCGATAATAAAAAATAATGAATATGTACCATTTTTTGCGTGGAAATATAAAACAATTGTGATTGAAGCAAGAAATCCATGCATTCCAAACCAATACGAAAACAATATCCTCATCGCTATGGCTGCAAAATATATGCTCATTAGCAATTTAAATACCCGGGATTCGTCCTTGCTTGAATTTACATTGATCATAATTTAATGCCTTTCAGATAAACTAGGAAAACATCAAAATGCACCGAGAAGCTATTGTAGTTTTATCCCGGAACAGCTTTTATAATTTAGCTACATAGGAGATTTTATTACCTCTACCCAAAACCAATGATTTGTAAGTTTTTTTGTTTCTAGTATCCACACATATGTAATATCGGCCAATGTCTCAAGCTGCCATTCCGGTATTCTATCAACAGTGTCTGTTCTATAAATAAAAGCGCTAAACTTCTTTCCTTCAATATCAATATAATTAGTAAAAATAATTATTTTCGCATTTTCCGATCCATCAGAATATATTGGCTCATCAAGATTTATAAGAATTCCTCCGTTAATATTAAATCCTTGGGAGAGATGACTGTACTGGGGTGGTAATTCTATTTCTACATATGGGACATATCCCATTCTTATTCCACTTACTTTATTGTCTCGTGAATATTTTGTTAGCACCAATTCCACAGCTGCTTGGCGGTCTTTTAAATTTAAAAAGAAATCAGGTAGGACAATAAAATCGTTAGGAGACAAAATAATCCACAGAGTTAATAGATTTATAGCTAATATCGGGATAGCTTTTGATAAATGTCGGCGATGCTTATTTAAAAAATATAGAGATGACCAAATAACAGCTAAAGAAGTAAAGAAGAAGAAAGCTAGAATTATACTAGGTAATAATAAACCAGTATTTTTTATTAAATTTTGTGAATTGATATTGATTATGAAATATAGTATTAACCGCCAAGTTAACCCAAGCAATCCCGATCTTACACCAAGACAGAATAATAGTACTCTAAGTACTATGGCTACAAAATATATTCTCAGTAATAACTTGAATAATCTTGCTTTCTCTTTGGTTTGATTTGCGTTACTCATAATTTTATGCCCTTCTGATAAACTAGGAAAACATCGATATGCACCGATAACCTATTGTAGGTTTATCCAAAAATAGTTTTTATAATTTTGCTACCAAGGAGATTTTACTACCTCTACCCAAAACCAATGATTTGTAAGTTTTTTTGTTTCTAGTATCCATACATATGCAATATCCGCCAATGTCTGAAGCTGCCATTCCGGTATTTTATCAACAGTGTCTGTTCTATAAATAAAAGCGCTAAACTTCTTTCCTTTAATATCAATATAATTAGTAAAAATAATTGCTTTCGCATTTTCCGACCCATCAAGACTTATTGGCGTATTTCTCGGGTTATCAAGATTTATAAGAATTGCTCCCTTAATATTAAATCCTTGGGAGAGATGCCTGTACTGGGGTGGTAATTCTATTTCTACATATGGTACATATCCCATTCCTCTTCCACTTACTTCATTGTCTCGTGCATAATTGGTTAGCAGCAATTCCACAGCTGCTTGGCGGTCTTTTAGATTTAAAAAGAAATCAGGTAGGACAATAAAATCGTTAATAGACAGGATAATTCCTAGAGTTAATAAATTTATAGCTAATATCGGAATAGCTTTTGATAAATGTCGGCGATGCTTATTTAAAAAATATAGAGATGACCAAATACTAGCTATACAAGTAAAGAAGAAGAAAGCTAAAATTACACTAGGGAATAATAAAACAAGAGTTTTTATGTAGTCTGGATTTAGTAATAAATATACTTTCAACCGCTCGGTTAACCCAAGCAATCCCGATCTTATACCAAGATAGAATAAGAATACTCTGAGTACTATGGCTACAAAATATATTCTCAGTAATAACTTGAATAATCTGGCTTTTTCTTTGGTTTGATTTACCTTGCTCATAATTTGATACCTTTCATATAAACTAGGAAACCATCAAAATGCACCGATAAATTATTGTAGGTTTATCGCAGACCAGCTTTTATAATTTAGCTATATAGGAGATTTTACTACATCTACCCAAAACCAATGATTTGTAAGCTTTTTTGTTTCTAATATCCATACATAGGGCTCTGAAATATCAGCCAATCCACGAAGCTCCGGTCCCCATATTTCATTAACAGCCTCTGTTGTATAAATAAAAGCGCTATACTTCCTTCTTCCAATATAATTAGTAAAAATAATCATTTTCGCCTTTCCCGATTCATCAAGATTTACAGCAACTCCTCCGTTAATATTAAATCCTTGGGACAGATGGCTATACTGGGGCGGTAATTCTATTTCTACCCCACGAAAATAAGGAAAATATCCCATTTTTATTCCACTTACTTCATTGTCTCGTGAATAATTTGTTAGCAGCAATTCCACAGCTGCTTGGCGGTCTTTTAGATTTAAAAAGAAATCAGGTAGGACAATAAAATCGTTAATAGACAAGATAATTCCTAGAGTTAATAAATTTATCGTTAATATCGGAATAGCTTTTGATAAATGCCGTCGATGCTTATTTAAAAAATATAGAGATGACCAAATAACAACTAGAGAAGTAAATAAGAAGAAAGCTAAAATTAATAAAACAAGATTTTTTATTATGTCTTGTCGATTTACTAGAAAATATAGTGTCAACCAGTAGGTTAACCCAAGCAATCCCGATCTTACCCCAAGACAGAATAAGAATACTCTGAGTACTATGGCTACAAAATATATTCTCACTAATAACTTGAATAATCTGGGGTTCTCTTTGGTTTGATTGGCGTTGTTCATAATTTTATGTCCTTCTGATAAACTAGGAAAACAGCGAATTAACCGATACGCTTTAGTATCGGAACCCAGGAAAGCAATAATCTAGAGAAAGTTTAGAAAAAGTCACCTGTCCTAGAGATGCATATAAATCTGCTAGTGCAGGTACAGCTGCGGAAACGCAATCCACAGCATTATTTGACTTTAACTTTGCCTCTACTGTAGCCAGTTTATTCAGCTATGAGTTAAAGCATTCTAAATCTTGTCAGAAAATTAGTGTAAAGTTTACAGTAATTTGACCTTTATTCTGACTTATTCTCAAACGAGGAATTCAGCTTGTACGCAGTCCTCAAGATTTGTCCAGCTAAAATCGCCGCACCAAAACCATTGTCGATATTCACCACGCCGACACCCGCCGCGCAAGAATTAAGCATTGTTAATAGAGGAGCAAGGCCACCAAAACTCGCGCCATAGCCGACACTGGTGGGAACGGCGATAACTGGACAATCGGCTAATCCAGCCACAACGCTGGGTAAAGCGCCTTCCATCCCGGCGACGACAATCAGCACATCAGCCGAGTCTATAACGTGGCGGTTACTCAGCAAGCGGTGGATACCAGCAACGCCAACATCCCACAGACGCTGTACCCGGAAGCCGGATAGTTCTGCTACTAAAGCAGCCTCCTCTGCAACTGGCAAATCGGCAGTACCAGCCGAAAGGATGCCAATCGTTCCGGGATATTGCGGTGTAATTTCACCTGGGGCGATCGCGCATATACGAGCCGAGGAGTAATATTGGATGCCAGGGACTTTTTGTTCTAGCTGGGCATAGACATCAGGAGTAATGCGCGTAGCCATAACAACAGAGTTGCGCGATCGCATCACTTCCATAATCTGGGCAATTTGATCTGGCGTCTTTCCTGGCCCCCAAATCACCTCTGGGAATCCAGTACGCAGGCGGCGATGGTGGTCAATTTTAGCAAAATCTTCCACTGGCTCATAAGCAAAATGCTTAAGCTTTTCTAACGCTACATCTGCGCTAATACTACCAGCGGCAACACCTTCAAGTAACGACTGCAAAGATTGGTTATCGGTCATGGTTTATGGTTGCTTGTTCATGGTTCGTGGTTCATAGTTAATAGCAATAAACAATGAACCATAACCAATAGACTACTCAGTTAATTTCAATTCGTGAATGTTCCATAATGCACCGTTAAGTGCCGAGTATTCAATGCCTTGAATGCGATCGCGCACCGCTGACATCGCAAGTGGATTAACCAGATAGATCGCAGGTAAATACTCTTGCGTAATCTGCTGCGTCTGGGCATAAATAGCCTTACGCTTCGCTTCGTCCAACTCCCCCGCAGCTTGAATATAAAGATCCCCAATTTTCTGCTCCCAGTCTGCTACCTCTCGACCAGTTATAGGTTGCTGTCCTTTTTGTGGCTTCTGATTGAAGCTGTGCAACCCACCTTCAGGCGACCAGGCATTAGCACCATCATTCGGTTCTACGCCGCCAGTAAATCCTAACAGATAACATTCCCAATCCAAAGAGTTAGAAAGCTTATCTACTAGAACGCCAAAAGCAATGGGGTTGAAATCCACTTGTATGCCGATTTTGCCCAAATCTTGCATAACCTGCGAACCCATCGCTTCGCGGATTTTGTTACCAGCATTTGTGATTAGGCTAAAACTGACGCGGTTGCCTTGGTCATCGAACAACTGTCCTTGGTCATTGTATTTAAATCCCGCCCCTAAGAGTAATTCCTTAGCTTTTTCAGGGTTGTAGTCATAAACTTTTAAACCCTCTTTGGGTGAAATGTAATAGGGACTTTGCACCGAAAGAGGTGAATTTTGCAATTCGCCCAGACCTCTAAAGATATTATTAATCATTCGCTGGCGGTCAAGTGCATAAGCAACTGCTTGCCTAAATGCTGGTGTATTGAACCAGCGCGATTTAATAGGGTCTACCAGGGGTTTTCCGTTCCTTTGGCCTTTATTTTGATTAAAGGAAATAAACGTCGTGCCTGAAGCAGGGCCACCGTTGTAAACAGTAAACTTACCCCGCTTTTCTTCGCGTTTCAGCAGGCTAAAAAAGTCAGGAGAAACCCCCAGAGAATCTAGCCCCCCGGAGCGAAATTGTAGGAAAGAGGTATCAGTAGATTCAACAATTTGCCAAACCAGGCGCTCGATGTAAGGCTGCGGGTTTCCGTTGCTATCTTTGCGCCAGTAATTAGGATTGCGCCGGAAGCTCACGCGCTCGCTAGTGGTGTAGTTTTCTAATACATAGGAGCCATTAAAGATAATTTTTTCGGGGGGTGTATCGATGCCCCAAGTTGTTAGAAATATGGGCTTACCATCTTTATTTTTTGTCTTGACTGCTTTTTGCAGTGCATGAGCAGGTAATATTGGCAGACCAGAGGTGCGTAGGAAGGGGGCAAAAGGCTCGGGTATGGTAAATTCTACTCGCAGCTCGTCGAGTTTACGCACACCAGGCAAGGCGCGACTCTTCCCAATACGAAGGATGTCTCTGGCATCAGTAGGAATTTCTTCGTTGAGGTAGATATCGTTATAGGTAAAAACCACATCGTCCACTGTTAGCGGTTCGCCATCTGACCATTTAAGCCCTTCTCTAAGGGTAAAAACAATGCTTTTTTTATCAGGAGAAATTTTCCAGGATTGCGCTAGTGCAGGCTCAATCTCACCGCGCCCATTTTCTGTAATTAGACCTTCGTATGTAAGACCAAAAATGTTGGGAGATTCCTGATTGAGGGGATAGTTAAAGGTCTTGGGGTCGCTCAGAATGCTAACAACTATTTGTGAGACACTTGCTGCCTTGCTTTTTAATTGGGTGGGGTTGCAGGATGTGAGAGCGATCGCGCTTGTGAAAGCCAGTAACACAGCCAAACACCGACGATAATTAGAGGTAACAATAGAAAATATTTTCATCATTTGAGTTAACGTGCGATCGCCAAGCTTACTGTGTCTATAACCAACCGAGAAAGAAGCGATTCAATGCAGCAAATACTTGCAACTAGCTTCCATTGCACTACCTCTCCCAACAACTTGAGAGTCTTTGTCTTATCTGTTTCTCGTTCATCCCTATCCTAGACATTTTCAGCTTGGGGTTAGTGCAGGTTAGTCAGAAGCTACCATACGACTACATTATGAGCCAAAATTACCTTCTTTCGCCTAAATAGAGCTAATTTTTGGCAATAATCAGTGAAAAGTTAGTCTCGACGTACAATATCGCCGCGCAGCTCCATTTGAGCCTGTGTCGTCCCACCTTGGAGGCGCTGCAATAAACCTATCTCTCCTATCTGTTCTGATGCTGGCGGTACTTCCGACTTCCAGTGATAAGCTAAGTCATCCAACCACGCCTCAACCATGCGACAGAGGTAGTGCCAAACTACCCGACCGCTACCGAATTCAGGAGAATAATGGCCGATTGCGTCGGCAGTTTTAAGAGAACAAACTGGTGACAAAGCATCACCATCCCATTCAAATATTTGAATACCTTCCGGGTCAACAGTCATAGCGAAGGGAACTACTATGCTTAGAGCTTTAAGCCAGCAAATTACATCAGAGATATCTGTTTGTCCTACTGCTTTCTCTTGGACTTTAACTAACATAACCAATCGGTCATCCTTGTCTAAGGCTGCAATATCAGGAACGATCGCAGCCTTAATTTCAACTGTTTGAGCGTTTGCCAATTGGGGGGTTTCAACTGGTTGAGACGCTGCTTTAGAAGCAGGAACCAGCAAAACAACGGCATGAGAGGCAATTCCTTCTTCGCGCCCGACGGGGCCTAATTTTTCGTTTGTGGTGGCTTTAATGCCGATTTGGTCGGGTTTTAACTTTAGAACATCAGCGAGGCGATCGCGCATTTTCTCTATATGCGGTTTCAGCTTCGGACGCTCCGCCACTACTACCGAGTCAATATTTCCAATTTGCCAACCCTTCTCGAAAATCAGCCTGTCTACCTGCTCCAGTAACACCAGACTATCAGCGCCCGCCCACTGCGGATCTGTAGGCGGAAAATAATGCCCGATATCCCCTAAACTAAGAGCGCCCAGCATAGCATCCATAATCGCGTGAGTCAGCACATCAGCATCGCTATGCCCCAGCAACCCAAGTTCATGAGGAATGTTCACCCCTCCCAAAATCAACGGACGACCCTCAACCAGTCGGTGGATATCGTAGCCGTTGCCAATTCTAATGTTCATCTGTCTTTTGTCCTTTGTCCAACTTCCGTCCCTTTGTCCTTTGTCCAATGACCAATGACATTTGACCAATTAGTGCATTTAAATCTGCACCATGTCAGTATACTCAGTCAGGAGCTGATCGTAGGTGAGGCTGTCTGTTTCTGCTTGGGGACTCCACAATAGCTCAAAAACTAGCAGATAGTTGGCTGGAATGGCAGCAATTTTCTCCAGTGCTTGTTTTAATTGCGATGATGTGCGAACTTCCTCAAAAAGTGGATCGTCGTTAGCAGTGCCCACTAGCAGCGTCACCACAATGTAAGCAGCCGGATCTGTATCGGGAGCGGCAATAACTGGTTGCTCTTTTCTTACCATCCCCTTAACATTAACCAGGGTTTCGGCACTAAATTTGCTGCGTTCTTCTACAGACAGTTGGTTAAAAATTGTCTGGGCTTCATGTTTACTTTTAACTATTTGTGAGCTTGCTAAAACATGAGTCCAGTTTTCAGGCGATCGCAGCAGTGCTAGTATCGATTCTTGCATCAGCAGAAACAGCCCCTCCGATGTGTCGGTATCAGCGCTGAGGCTAATTTCAGTCAGCTTCGCTTGAATTTCCCTGGCTTGTGCTAGCAGAGCTACTTGCAGCTTGCTAACAGTAACAATGTCGTTTTCTATTTCTCGATTGCTACTTTCACTCGAACTATTATCTGCCTGCATTTCGACAACTGTAGCGCTGATTAGAAAACACAATATCAACCCTACAACCAAACCAACAATTATCCACATAATCAAATCAGAACCTTCATTGTTTGTGGTGGAAATTGTTGTTGTCGAATTAGAACCAGAATTATAAATATAGGTAGGGGTTGATCTAGAACCACTGCTGCTGCCAGAACTAGAACCTGATGACCTAGAACCACTACTGCTGCCAGAACTAGAACCGGACGACTTAGAACCACCACTACTAAACGAGCCGCCACCGCTACGCCCGCCGCTACTTCTTCCCTTAGCGTAGGCAGCATCGCTGGTGGTGAGCGATGCTTGCTCTAAGTTACTATTTGGCAGTTGAATATTGACTTGGTTAACTAAGCAAAAAATAAAAAACGCCCAGAAGAATTTCAAGTTTAATTTTCCCAGCATTTGAGTTTAGCTCTCGCGTATAGACTGTCAGCCTGCCTATTCATACTTCATGCTTAGTATTCCCGATTCCAAAGGAGCTATTCAGATGGGGAGTCAGAATTTTTCAACCAATCTTCATACAGATCGAGACGGCGATCGCGCGTTCTCTGTATTTGTTGTTCCCGCCGCCATTGCGCGATCGCTCCATGATTACCCGACAGCAACACATCAGGCACTTTCCATCCCCTAAAGCTGGGCGGACGGGTGTACTGCGGATAGTCCAACAACCCCGCCTCAAAACTCTCTGCTTTGAGCGATTCTTCCTTTCCCACCGTCCCCGGAATTAACCGCACAACACCATTAATCAGCGCCAGCGCCGGAATTTCTCCACAGGTGAGAACAAAATCTCCTAAAGATACCTCGCGGGTAACTAAATTTAACACTCGCTCATCTACGCCTTCGTAATGACCGCAGATAATTACCAACTGATCGAAACTTGTCGCCAATTCTCGAAAGAGTGGCTGATTCATAGTTTCACCCTGCGGCGTCATTAAAATAACCTCTCGCCGCTTTAAAACTGGGAGGGATTCCACAGCCGCAAAAATCGGCTCTGGCTTCATCAGCATCCCCACCCCGCCACCATAGGGTTCATCATCTACTTTATGGTGTTTATCGGTTGTAAAGTCGCGGGGATTAACCAGATTCACAGAGGCAATCTGACGCGCTAGCGCCTTACCCAACAGCCCTGAACTCAAAGGAGAAGTAAAAAAATCTGGAAATAGCGTGATGACATCAAATTGCACGGTAGATCTAACTTCGGAATACAACACTGGAAAATTCCTGGCAAGACAGCATAAATAGTCAAATAATGTTAAATATTTTATAAAATTTGTTTACATAATCTGGCATGATGCATAGGTGGTGACTACCCAGAGCAAGAACCAGCCAGCTTCCCAGAACGATTTCTCAATCATTAGGGAAAAGTAAAGGGTTGGGCGTTGGGGGCGGGTTTGGGGCAGTATCGGTGAGATTTTCATGCGATCGCCATGCCCGATGCCCAAAACTCAACAACTTGTGAGAAAGAACGCCCATATCTTGAGTGAAAATCAAAATCAGGATAAATTGGCATTCCTATCAGATCACCTTATGCCAGAGATGACAATATGATGCAGTTAGAATCTCAATCCTTAGTACAGAGGATGCCCCAATCTACAAAAACCGCCATCCTGGTTATTGGCGGAGCCGAAGACAAAGTTCACGGACGCGAGATCCTGCACACGTTTTTTGGTCGTGCTGGTTCGCTTGAGTCTCGTATTGCTATTATCCCATCTGCGTCGCGCGAGCCAGCCGTCTTGGGCGAACGTTACCGCAGTATTTTTCAAGAAATGGGATGCGTTGAAGCCAAGGTGCTAGACATCCGCGAACGAGAGCAGAGTTCCGACCCAGAAATGCAGGATTACATTAAAGGATGCACTGGGGTATTCCTGACAGGAGGCGATCAACTGCGACTGTGCGGGCTGCTAGCCGATACGCCTTTGATGGAAAAATTAAGGATGCGGGCGCAGACTGGTGAGATTACTCTGGCAGGCACAAGTGCTGGTGCGGCGGTCATGGGTCATCACATGATTGCTGGTGGGGGTAGCGGGGAGTCACCCAATCGTTCCCTAGTGGATATGGCAACGGGGCTAGGGATAATACCAGAAGTGATTGTCGATCAACACTTTCACAACCGCAATCGCATGGGGCGTTTAATGAGCGCGATCGCGGCTCATCCAGATAGGCTGGGCATTGGCATAGACGAAGATACCTGTGCAATGTTTGAAAAAGATGGCCAACTAAAGGTGATGGGAAAAGGACTGGTGACTATCATTGATGCAGGAGAAATGTCCTACACCAACCAGGCATCTGTAGGAGCCACCGACCCAATCAGTATTTACAATTTACGAGTGCATCTTCTCAGTCATGGCGATCGCTATCATTTCCACCAAAGGGTCATCTTGCCACCGGATTGAAGAAGAGCGTAATTAATGAAGGTAAAAACTGTTCGTGACGAACAGTTTTGAAGCTTTTTGAAGCTGGAAACTAGAAAATTGCTTCAAATGCTTCTTCCTACATCCTCTGAATCACCCCCAAAAAAAGCCATGAAAATTTTAAAAATCCAGACATTACGCGGTGCTAATTACTGGAGCATTCGACGCCAAAAACTGGTAGTCATGCGTCTAGATTTAGAAGACCTGGCCGATAAACCATCGAACGTCATACCAGGCTTCTACCAAGGACTGGTTTCAGTCCTGCCGAGTCTGGAAGAACACTTCTGTTCCCCTGGCTGCCGGGGTGGTTTCTTAAGCAGGGTGCAGGAAGGAACCATGATGGGGCACATTATCGAACACGTAGCCCTAGAACTGCAAGAACTAGCGGGAATGAACGTCGGCTTCGGTCGCACGAGGGAAACCGCTACCCCAGGTATCTACCAAGTAGTCATCGAGTACCTGGACGAACAAGCAGGGCGTTATGCAGCAAGGGCAGCGGTGCGGCTGTGCCAGAGCATTGTCAATACTGGCACTTATCCCAAATCCGACCTAGATCAAGATTTAGAAGACTTGAAACAATACTGGGCAGCAGCATCCCTCGGCCCCAGTACAGAAACTCTTGTCAAAGAAGCAGAAGCACGAGGAATACCCTGGATGGCTTTGCCTGCAAGAGCCATGATTCAACTAGGGTATGGTGTTTACCAAAAGCGGGTTCAAGCCACTCTTACCAGCAACTCCGGCATCTTAGGCGTCGAGTTAGCCTGCGACAAAGAAGGCACAAAAAAAATCCTTCGCGCCGCTGGAGTACCCGTTCCTCGCGGTACTGTCATCCAGTATTTAGATCAACTCGAAGAAGCCATAGCAGATGTTGGCGGATTCCCAATAGTGATTAAACCCCTCGACGGCAATCACGGAAGGGGCATCACCATTGATATAAACAGCTTACAAGAAGCTGAAGCGGCTTACGATGCAGCCAGTGCAGCCGCAAAAACGCGATCTGTGATCGTGGAACGCTACTATGTCGGTCGCGACCACCGGGTACTGGTCATCAATGGCAAGCTAGTGGCAGTTGCCGAAAGAGTTCCAGCCCATGTAGTGGGAGATGGCAAGTCTACGATTGCTCAACTCATCGAACAAACCAATAGCGACCCAAATCGCGGCGAAGGACACACCAATGTCCTCACAAAAATAGCACTAGACCGCACCTCCTGGCAGCTTTTGGAAAAGTTAGGATACACCCTCGAAACAGTTCTACCACTGGGTCAAATTTGTTATCTGCGGGCAACTGCCAATCTCAGCACCGGGGGTAGTGCCGTCGATCGCACTGATGATGTGCATCCAGAAAATGTCTGGCTTTTTGAACGAGTAGCCAAAATTATTGGCCTGGATATCGCTGGAATTGATGTGGTAACGCTCGATATCAGCAAACCCGTGCGAGAAGTAGATGGCGTAATTGTTGAAGTAAACGCCGCCCCCGGATTCCGGATGCACGTTGCCCCCAGCCAAGGCTTGGCAAGAAATGTAGCAGCACCAGTAATGGAGATGCTATTCCCGCCAGGGACACCCAGCCGCGTTCCCATCATTTCCATAACCGGAACCAACGGCAAAACCACAACAACGCGACTGATTGCCCACATCTTTAAACAAACGGGCAAAACCATTGGCTACACTACAACCGATGGCACTTACATCGGCGATTACATGGCAGAACCAGGGGATAACACTGGCCCGCAAAGTGCGAACCTGATTCTTTCAGACCCAACTGTAGAAGTGGCAGTTTTGGAAACGGCGCGGGGCGGAATTTTGCGTTCTGGCTTGGCTTTTGATGCTTCTGATGTCGGTGTTGTCTTAAATGTCGCTGCGGATCACCTGGGAATTGGCGACATCGATACGGTTGAACAAATGGCTCGTCTTAAGAGTGTTGTAGCGGAAGCGGTGATGCCGAGTGGCTATGCCGTCCTCAATGCTGACGATCCTTTGGTGGCGGCTATGGCTAAGTCGGTGAAGGCGCAGATCGCTTATTTCACGATGAACCCGGAAAATGAGTTGGTGCGAACCCATACTCGCAAGGGTGGTTTGGCTGCGGTGTATGAGAATGGCTACCTATCGATCTTGAAGGGTGATTGGACGCTGCGGATCGAACAAGCGGTCAACGTGCCCCTGACAATGGAGGGTCGCGCACCGTTCCAGATTGCCAATGCCTTAGCTGCGAGTCTGACGGCGTTTTGCCAAAATGTGAAGATTGAGGAGATTCGCGCCGGGTTGGATACGTTCCGGGCTTCAGCGAGTCAGACGCCAGGACGGATGAATTTGTTTAATTTGGGCCGATATCACGCTTTAGTTGATTATGCTCACAATGCCCACAGTTACGAGGCTTTGGGCGGTTTTATCCGCAATTGGCCTGGTGAGAAAATTGGTGTTGTGGGTGGCCCTGGCGATCGCCGCGATGAAGATTTTGTCACTTTGGGCAAACTCTCGGCTACTATGTTCGACCGCATTATTGTCAAAGAAGATGAGGATAAGCGGGGGCGTCCTAGCGGCGATGCTGCTAAGTTCATCATCGAGGGAATTAATCAAGAAAAGCCCGATTGTCGGTATGAAGCGATACTCAATGAGACTGAGGCTGTGAATACTGCTCTTGACCAAGCGCCTGAAGGTAGTTTGGTGGTGATTTTGCCTGAAAGTGTCACTCGGGCGATCGCTCTAATTGAGTCACGCCGCCCAGTGCAAGAAAAAACCGAACCACAGTCTGTAAAAAACCCAGATAGCGTCAAGTCTTCTGTAGCGCAGACGCTCTAATCGAAGCTAACTTGCTATAAATTTAGAAACCCGTTTTCTCCTAGAAAACGGGTTTTTTACGTTTAAATCTGTTTACTTGTCATGTTGATTTTCATCATTGGCGTCTTCGCTTGGCTTACCCAATTCTTCCTTAAAGCCGCGTAAAGTCTTGCCCAGCGCACTGCCCATCTCAGGAATTTTCTTGGGGCCGAAAATCACGAGGGCAGCGATCGCTATTATCCCCACTTCTGGCCATCCTAAACCAAACATACTCGCTCACCTGCTAATTATCTCTCTTATCAACTATAGACACAAGGCGCGAGTCTAGCTTGAGACTTTGCTACACTTCTCTTGAAATCGGCAAGTTTAACCAATCGCTCAGTTCATAAGCTAACCAGTCAAGTTCTGGAGTAGTCAAAACTTTCTCACTACACAATTCATACTTCTTCGTACCTGCCCAAATAACCAGTTTCGGCACCTCTTGGACATAGCTCGAACTTGTGGATTTCGCCCCTCTTGTTAGTCTATAGAATTTATTAGTATGGACAAGTTTACAGATATTATGTTGGGGTGCTGAACCAAACTTAAATTCTAATCCAAACATAGCGTAGGCTATTGTCATTTGCTGCGGATCGATCCGTAGCCGGATTTGTCCAAACAAAGTAAAAATAATCTTGTGAATTATAAAAATTACCACACATAAGCAAAAAAAGAAGCCAAACCAGTCGGGACTCATACCATAAGAAAAAGCATATAAAGTCCCCTGCACCAACATTGAACCAAACAAGTACAACAACCCAGCCCAACCTACGACACTAGGTCTAAATCCTCTTGGAGGAATAATAATTTCTATCGAATCTGCATCCTTCTTTAGAAAAACTTTACTACCATTTGGTTTGCGAACAACGATTGGAGACACATTGTCTTTTGGCGCTTGCTGCGGCTTTTCCAAGGCTTGCTTGGCTTCTTGGGGAGATGCCAATCTTCGCTCTAAACTGGGTTGTGTCATCCACTTGAGCCAACTGGCAAAAGCAGGACTAAGATTAGCTGCTTGTTCAAATTGAATTCGGAAATCCTTTTGGGGTAAATCGGCTGGATGCAGACCAGTTGTCAAGTAAATTAAAGTTGCTCCTAAGCTATAAAGATCCGATGCAGGAACTGCACGTCCGCCAAATTGCTCAGGTGGCATATATCCATAAGTTCCCACTACGGTAATCGTTCCACCTTGTTTAGCACCAAGAGTTTGCACAGAGCCAAAATCTACTAAGTAAACTTGACCAATGCTATTTCCAGAACGATTTGTTAATAAAATATTACTGGGCTTGATATCGCGATGAATTACTTGAGGTTGACGCCCATGCAAGTAAATAAGAATTTATAAAATGTCTTTGGCTAGCTGTTTTACCTCACTTTCACTGAAGGTTCGTCCAGCTTTGAGATGGTTCTCCAAAGATTTTCCTTCTACATAAGTTTGTATAAGAGCAAATCCTTTACCCTTGGGTAAATCTATATCAAAATAATCTAAGTAGCCAGGAATTGCAGGATGGGATAAGGCTTTTAAGGTTTGTGCTTCTCGCCCGAAAAGTTTGAGATGCTCCCATTCAAAATCAGCGCCGAACAGTAGTAGTTTAACGACCACAAATTGTTGAGTTTCGAGGTCACGGGCTAAGAATGTGCGTCGTCCAGTGTTTTTACCTAGCTGTTGCTGGATTTGGTAGCGATCGCGTAGTATATGATCGTTCATTCTGTTTGTGCTGTCCCGACTTTACAAGCTGTTATAACTTATTTTTTGCATCGGTAAGCTGATATCCTAATCCTACGCAGCTCCTTAAAATAAGCAAATTTTAGAAAATGTTAGAAACTTCCAAGCCTTCTCTACGCGAACAGCAACACCCCCTAATTCACCAACTGGCTGATTGTATAGAAGCCGTTTGGCACCGACATCTGGAACTTTCACCATACGAACTCCCGGCTGATTTGGGCTATGTTGAAGGACGACTGGAAGGAGAAAAACTTACTATTGAAAATCGCTGCTACCAAACGCCACAATTCCGCAAAATGCACATGGAACTGGCGAAAGTAGGGACGATGCTGGATATTCTGCATTGCGTGATGTTTCCCCGTCCAGAATACGGACTGCCAATGTTTGGCTGCGATATAATCGGCGGACGGGGACAGATTAGCGCTGCGATCGCAGACCTTTCTCCTGTTAGCAGCGATCGCACTTTGCCAGCAGACTATACCTCTGCTCTCAAAGCACTACCAGCCCCCAATTTTTCGCAACCTCGCGAATTACCTGAATGGGGAGATATATTTTCCGAATTTTGTATCTTTGTTCGACCTGGTAATTCAGAGGAAGAAAGCCAATTTCTCTCCCGCGTTGAGGGATTTTTGGATATTCATTGTCAAAGAGCGATCGCAGCTCAACCCTTATCTCCAGAACAACAGGAGCGCAATCTAGAGGGTCAACGCTACTATTGCACCAAACAGCAGCAAAACGACAAAACCCGCCGCGTGCTAGAAAAAGCTTTTGGCGCGGAATGGGCAGAAAATTATATGACGACAGTGCTATTTGACTTCGTATAGCTCATCGCCCTAAACAATTTGCAACACTCCAAATTTAAGTTAGAATGCGTTTAATTTGCATTCTAACCTTTGTGTGTTGTGCTTTGCCTTTGGCTGTGGGTTTGTATTGCTAAGGGCAAAGGTGTGAGTGACGTTGCTGGCCCGGACAGCGATCGCTAAAAGAAGTCGCTCAAACCTATAGTAATTTCGGAGGCTGCCGTTGTTACCGACGAGCGGCTTAATGTTCTATTAATAACGATCGGTCACAATCCACTAAAAGGAAAAATTCCTGGTAGGTCATGGGAGCAGAAGCGTCAAAGGGAAAACCATTTTCAACACCATTTGGGCGGGTGGCGATCGCCCTGGCAGTTGCTGCCGCACTAGGCAGCACTGGTATATTAGGCTACAACATCTATGTAGCAACAAAGCCAGCTCCACCGCCTGCACCAGCACCAACAGCGCCGCCAATACTTGCTGTAACCGCCTTGGGGCGTTTAGAACCGCAAGGAGAAGTGGTTCAACTGTCTGCTGGCGCAAGTTCGCTTCAGGGATCTTCCAGAGTAGTAGAACTGCGGAGCGTCGAGGGGGATAAAGTCAAGGCAGGTCAAATTGTAGCTGTTTTAGACAACCGCGATCGCTTGCAAGCTGCCTTGGAAAAAGCCAAACAACAAGTCAAAGTCGCCCAAGCAGATCTAGCCAAAGTCCAAGCTGGTGCAAAAGCTGGAGAAATTGCCGCTCAGAGAGCCGATATCGCCCGCCTGCAAGCCCAATTGCAAGGGGAAATTAACACCCAACAGGCGACAATTGCCCGTCTGCAAGCTCAACTAGAAGGCGAAACTAAAGCTCAACAAGCAAAGCTCGACCGCCTACAAGCTCAACTAATAGGTGAAAAGAAAGCTCAACAAGCAAAGCTAGATCGCCTACAAGCTCAATTAATAGGCGAAAAGAAAGCTCAACAAGCAAAGATTGCTCGACTCAAGGCTCAACTACAAGGCGAAAGGAAAACTCAAGAATCAACAATCGCTCGTTTACAAGCCCCCTTGCGTAATGCCCAAACAGAGTTCGAGCGCTATCAGCAACTATACAGTCAAGGTGCTATTGAAGCCTCTAGATTTGACACCAAGCGTCTAGATTTGGAAACAGCTACAGAGAGATTGAAAGAAGCACAATCAATCCTTATACAGACTGTTGCTACTACCGAAGAACAAATCAACGAAGCCATAGCTACCCGCAACCAAACCATAGACACCGTACAACAGGAAATCAACGAGACCAGAGCTACTCGCAACCAGACTATAGGTACTTTACAAGAGCAAATCAAAGAAGCCATAGCTACCCGCAACCAAACCATAAGCACCCTGCAAGAGCAAATCAAAGAAGCCGCAGCAACCAGAACTAAAACAGTGGACACCTTGCGGCAGCAAATCAACTCTGCCCAAGAAACTCTGAACCAGATTGCTGAAATCCGTCCTGTAGATGTGCAAGCAGCTAATGCCGAAATAGCCAATGCTCAATCCGCAGTCAAACAAGCGCAAGCAGACTTGGAATTGGCTTATGTTCGCGCTCCCGTTGCAGGGCAAATTTTGAAAATTCATACTCGTCCTGGAGAAACTATAGGCAGCAAGGGAATTGCTGAAGTAGGGCAAACTGACCAAATGTTTGTTGTGGCAGAAGTCTATGAAAGCGATATTGGCAAAGTGCGAATAGGTCAGCCAGCTACTATTACCAGCGAAACTAATGCTTTTGCTGGCGAACTCAAGGGAACTGTCAGCCAAATTGGATTGCAAATTGGTAAAAAAGATATCTTGGCGACTGACCCAGCAGCAGATGTAGATTCCAGAGTTGTGGAAGTAAAGATCCGCCTAGATGCAGACGCTAACCGCATAGTTACGGGTTTAACAAACTCAAAAGTGGTAGCAAAAATCTCTCTTGGCAAGAGCTAGAAGCTAGTAGTTTTTTCATAGATGACGAGCTGTTAACTTCAATTAGTCAAAAATTATAAGTGGCTTTAGGCAATTTAGCCTCAATCCAAAATACAAAAGTGGTATGAAAATCCCCTTAGCTTGGTTACAACTTACCCGCGAGAAAATGCGCTTGCTAGTGGCGCTTGCTGGGATTGGCTTCGCTGACATTTTAATGTTTATACAGTTGGGTTTCCGGGATGCCCTATTTGACAGTTCGGTGAATCTGCATAAAAATTTAAACGGGGATATTTTTATAATTAGCCCGCAGTCAACGGCGTTGATTGCTCTGAAAAGCTTTCCCGAACGGCGGTTGTATCAGGCGCGAAGCTTTGAGGGTGTTAAATCGACTAGCCCGGTGTATGTTGGTTTTGCCTTGTGGAAAAATCCTGAAACAAAGAATACGAGGCAAATTCTAGTATTGGGGTTTAATCCTGCCGATAATATTCTGACTTTTCCTTCAGTTGAGCAGAATTTAGAGAAGATTAAATTTCCCGATGTTGTGTTATTTGATGATGCTTCTAGAGCGGAATTTGGCTCGGTGGCTAAGGATTTTAAAGAAGGTAAAATTGTTGAAACAGAAGTAGAAAGCCGCAAGGTAAGAGTTGAAGGATTATTCACTCTGGGGGCATCTTTTGGAGCCGATGGTAATATTATTACCAGCGATTTAAACTTTTTGCGGATGTTTGGAGGTAGACGGCAGAAAGGTTTAATCGATATTGGTATTATTAATTTAGAAGCAGGGGCAAATGTAGAGGCAGTTGTCAAAAATATGCGAGAGCAATTGCCCAGCGATGTAACAGTTTTTTCCCATGAAGAATTTATAGCCCACGAAAAAAGTTATTGGCAAAGTGGTACGTCAATTGGCTTTATTTTCGGATTGGGAACGGCGATGGGGTTTGTAGTGGGTACGGTAATTGTTTATCAAATACTTTATACGGATGTAGCCGACCACTTGGCTGAATACGCTACGCTCAAAGCAATGGGTTACACCGATATGTATTTATTGGGTATAGTGTTTCAAGAAGCTTTGATTTTGGCATTTTTAGGGTTTATGCCGGGAGCGGGAATTGCATCGGGACTTTATATTTTTATCCAAAGCGGTACGAATTTACCAATTGCGATGACTGTGGCTAGATCGATAATGATTTTATGTATGACTATTATTATGTGCATGATTTCGGGCGCGATCGCTGTCCGTAAACTACGGGCGGCAGATCCAGCAGATATATTCTAGTCTTGAGTTGTTAAAAAAGGCTAATAATATGCATAGAGAACCTGTTGTTGCAATTAATAATCTCAATCACTACTTTGGTAAAGGTGGACTAAAAAAGCAGGTTTTATTCGATGTAAGCCTGGAAATCCAACCAGGAGAAATTGTGATTATGACGGGGCCATCGGGGTCAGGAAAAACTACATTACTGACGATGATGGGGGGATTGCGATCGCCTCAAGAAGGAAGTCTGAAAGTATTAGGCCAAGAGCTGCGTGGAGGCGGAAAAAATCAGCTAGTAAAGGTGCGGCGCAATATTGGCTATATTTTCCAAGCTCACAATTTACTCAAGTGTTTAACAGCAGTCCAAAACGTGCAGATGTCTATCGAACTGCACCAAGGCATAAGTAATGAAGAAGTCCGCAAAAGATCCATTGCCATGCTAGAAGCGGTGGGACTAGGCGAACGAGTAAATTACTACCCTGATAATCTATCTGGGGGACAAAAACAAAGGGTAGCGATCGCTCGCGCCCTCGTCAGTCATCCTAAGTTAGTATTAGCAGACGAACCAACTGCCGCCTTAGATAGCAAATCAGGTCGCGATGTAGTCGAGATAATGCAACGTCTGGCAAAAGAGCAGGGGTGTACCATCTTGATGGTGACTCACGATAATCGCATCTTGGATATTGCGGATCGCATTATACACATGGAAGACGGTCATCTCACCCGCAATGCAGCTTTGGCTGTAGATGCGCCACTTTAGGAGAAATAATTCTCAACTCAAAACTTAGAACCTGAAGCTAAGAACTCACAACTCACAACTTTTTTAAAGCTAAGGAGTACGCTTGGTTTTGAGCGTCACGTTTCCTCCTTCATTCATTTGCTCTAGCACCAGCAAAGGCGTAGGCTTCGCCTTTTGATCCCAGTTGAGTTTCACAAGGCGACCTTGAATAGTAGGTTGCCAGGTATCGTGATCTTCAGCTGGACTGAGGAAAGTTTCAATACAGTCGATAATTTGGGTAATGGTGACGCTGGTTGCCTGAGTGGGTAATTTCATTAACTTAACTTGAATGCGGAAAAGCACGCGCTTAGAGCGTTTAGATCCCTCTCCCGTCTCATAAATTAAATCGAACGTTTCATCCACTTGGCGCCCTGATGTACTGGCAATACCAACCGCTCCCGCTTCAGCTTGATTGGGACGCAGCGCCACGCTGATCAGTTGTTTCACCTTGACTTTAATTTGATTGACGATGGCGAAGTGAAACACCTCCTCATCCATTCGCATTCTTAGATAGTCCAGGTTAAACTCGCGAGAGTTAATTAAATCTGGATTGGTTTCCATCTTGCCGATGGTATCGAGTGCCAGCTTTAACTTTTTCTGGATATCTTTACTTTTGTATTGCTCAAACTTGACTTTTTTCTTCTGCTTCTCTAATTCGAGGTAGCCATACACAGCTAACCCAACCAAGAGTAAAAATAAGCCGCCCGTAGTAAACATCCAGATTTGCCCTGAAGAAGCATCTTTTGAAGCAGCAGCTTTTTGGGTGGTTTGCGTCTTCTTAGGGGCTGGAGTTTTCTTGGCACCAGCTTGAGCGAGGATAGGGTTCACAAAGATGATAGGTGTGGACATAGTAGCTAAGGCTAACTCGACATCTAATTTAAGAATGCCCAAATCAGGCACGCAGTCAAAGGCAAAAGGCAAGATTTTATACTTTATAGGTGCTAAATATTTTAGTGTCGCGATCGCGCTCCGTAGCTACGAGCATAAATGTGGCAGAGGTTAATAATATTTGCCAGTGCAACCGAAGCCACGAAGGGTCAAGGAACCAGCAAAGTCGATTGCCAGAAAGACCCGCGCATGTAAAATCTAGCGCATCCCCAACGATATGACGGCTATATGGGGCACCAATGACGGCGTGATTGACGTTTGGGGGACGATACCAGCTTGTGACAATACGCACGATAGCATCCACGATGTTTGGGATATTGGCGCAAGAGAATAAGGATGCGAGTTGTTCGGAAAGCTTGGCTAACGCGGCTTCTCGCGTATCCAACAAGCGCCAGATCACCAGCTTTTCAAGTAGGGCATCTCTTTGGTGCGGTAAACCAGAGTAGTCTTCCACGATGTCACCAGCGATCGCTGCTGGCGATCGCTCTAGATAAGCTAGATTTGGCTGTGGCAGTTTTGTAAATTCGGTTTCCAAGTCGTTGATGCTATTGGCGGCGACAATGGCCAACCCTGTTTCACCATCTGCAAGGGAAGGTGAAGAGCGAGCCTGATAAAGAACTGGCAAAATTGCCTTATGAATGGCAGATTTTTCGGCTTCTTGGAGATAGTAGTAGTTCCGCTGGTCTGGTGTCAGTGTTGGCATGGAAAATGTCAGAATCCCCTACACACGACTTTATGCTTTTTGTACCCGTTAATCAGGCTCTAACAAACAATTCCTTTAAAAATATTCGTCTTGTGGCGACGGATATGGATGGCACTCTGACTTCTGAAGGTAAGTTTACAGCAAGTTTGCTCCATGCTTTGGAGGATTTAGCTGAAAATGGGTTTTCTGTGTTGATTGTTACCGGGCGATCGGCTGGTTGGGTCAGCGGTTTGGCGAGTTACTTGCCCGTGAAGGGCGCGATCGCGGAAAATGGCGGCTTATTTTACTACCGCGAGGAACCCGTTGCTTTGACGCCGATTCCCGATTTTATTGTCCATCGACACCAACTAGCTGATGTTTTTGACCAACTAAAGGCTAAATTTCCTCAAATTCAAGAGTCTGCCGATAATCGTTTTCGCCTCACTGATTGGACTTTTGATAATCGCAACATCACGATATCTGAGTTACAAATAATGGGTGAATTATGCAATGAGATGGGTTGGGGTTTTACTTACAGTTCGGTGCAGTGCCATATCAAACCCCAGCAACAGGATAAGGCCAATGGTTTGCTTAAAGTTTTGGCTGAATATTTTCCCCATGTGACGCCAGAGGAAGTTATTACAGTTGGGGATAGTCCTAATGATGAGAGTTTATTTGATGCCAGATATTTTCCCGTTTCTGTAGGCGTGGCAAATGTATTGGAGTATGCAAATCAGTTGAATCATAAGCCTGCTTACGTGACAACTGCTGCTGAGGGTAAAGGGTTTGAAGAAGTAGCGCGATCGCTGTTAATATCAGTTGCAACTTAAAATTAGTAGGGTGGGCACTGCCCACCCTACTAATTTTAGAAAAAAAGAATTTTAAGAAGTGCGATCGCTCAACCTCACTTATTAAAAGAAATACTCAATGGCCCCAGTGCTAGAGATGCACGACTTGCTGCTTCTTCTACAATTTCTCCCACCTTTGATAAATCTGTGAACCGAACTGGTAGTGGCGAGCTAAAATTAATTTTTCCTGGTTTTTGTTTCCCTTCAGGAGTCAGAATTAACACTCGCAACGCATAGGCATCTCCTCTATTAAGAGGATGCAGAATAAAATCCAGATTAGATTTAGGATCGTCAAATGTTGGCGATGTGAGCTGTTCTAAGTGATGGTGGCGGGATGGTAGTTGGGCTTCTATGTATACTGCAACATCATCCTTATCTAAAGCGATTCCCAACTCAAATTTATCAAAGTCTTGAGTTCCTTGATTAGCTAATTCAATTTGGGCAATGTGTAGTTGGTTGTATTTATACTGCGTGTTTCCATCAGAAATGGTGAGGGGATTACTTTCGCGAGATGCACCCACAGTGTCTTCAAATGTTGGAGACAAATCCACTCGTCGGCCAATCGCTGGTTTTTTATTACGAGCAGCAGAAATAGCTGCCTGAATAATTGCTCCTATTGCAGCGCTGATGACAATTCCCACCGCGAGTATCAATATTGTGTACCAGTGAATATCAGTCCATTTAGTCATTGTCTTATCTGCCGCCTTTTTTTAAGCAATATCTATCGAACAATACTTACCGAGGTTTCAAAGGCGCCTATATTTTTAATGCGATTTTTACGCACCTCGATACAATGCGCTCCACAGTTCCGATGTATTTTACAACGTCTTTTTTTAATAAAACGTAGTTGGATTTTGCCAATTTAAAACAAAATTATCATAGCAAAAAACTACGACTAATAAACTCTACAAATTAATATATAAGTTAAACATATTTTTTGGGTTATCGCTACTACATAAATATAGAGAGGTAAAAATTAAGTAGACTAACATAACTACACGTCGCTAATAAAGCTACTATAGCTAATTATGTTAAACTACTTAATGCTTAGAGAGGTTGAGCGTTAACCCTAACGCTAGAGAAAACCTCTTCGGTAGTGCTTCTCTAAACGCTGGAAGATGCACCAATATTTTTTAATTCTGCCGATTTAAAGAAGCCATAGTAACCTGCTGCTGCTGCTGTGAGGGCATTGAGCCAAACATTGTTTCCAAATATTGGCATTAAGCCAAATGTTGTGTTTGTAAAGGGCAGCAAACCCATGATAGCGATCGCGGCATAGACAATCGCTAAACCGCGATTAAATACAAGCGAACCACTAAAGCTGGTAGCAGCAGTAATTCCTAAAACACCCACTACAATATGTACGGCGTTATGCAAATAATTGGTTGGGAACAAACCCAGGACGTTGCCGTATCCATCACTAAATGTTAAATTCGGTACATTAAGTGGCGCATCGGAGGCAACCGCAGGCACTGAAATAAAGCCCGGTATAAATCCCACGATGCCTATAAACAAGAAGAAGATACCGACGGCTAGGGCAAAGATTCTCTCTTTGTCGATAATACGCGAAACTCGCACAGTATAACTTTCTTGCATTTTCTTACCTCCTTTCCAGAAAAATTCACTGAATAATTGGCCTTGGCGGGAAGTTTGGTTAACTGAGTTACCGTTTTGGTACTCACTGCCGCTGGCGGTTAAACTTTCTGCAAGTAACCTACTTCCTATTCAACTAAATCTATATCAATTTAAATCTACCAAAAGGCATCAGTAAGCGTAATGGTTACGCTTGCTTAGCTATATAATTAGGAAGACTTTATAAAAGTGTTTTGTAACTAAGAATACAAAACATTGCTAATAGCAAATATCATTTTGGCGCGATCGCATCGCATCTAGTATGTAGCTTTGGTAGCTTCTTACCCACGCGCTAGCTACCAAGGCTACTTAAGATGCTGATGTGTAGTTAGGCGGAAGGGGAATTAAAAAGACCCCAATCTTCAATACCGCGCTTGGTAAATATGGCTTCAGCACGGCCAATTTCATCGTCTGTACCATCTACTATGACCAAATAATGATCGCGATGGAGGCGATCGCTATAAGCTCTCGCTTGTTCTTCGGGAATGCCTAGATCGGACATTGCCTTCACCAAACCGCCAATTGCTGCTGCCTCAATACCAGTACTTGCAGTGGTAGCGGCTAATGCCAAACCAACGCTACCTGCTGCTATCACAACTCCCACGCCAGGAATTGCCAGACTTCCCAAGCCAATTAACACGCTGCCCAAGGCACTACCTGCGAGAGTGTTTGCCACCACTCCTGTCGCAGTCTGTACATTTTGCTCGCCAACGCGATCGCTTACTTGGGCACCAGCAATTTGAGGTTCTTTGTCTGCATCCCTGACAATAATGGAAACTTGGTCCATTGGAAAGCCCGACTCTTTCAATAGAATGAGTGCTTGCTCCGCTTCATCCCTGATCGAAAATACGCCAACAGCGTGTTTTTGATGGCTTACAGTCATATCTTCCTCCTTATGCAATCTATGACTAATGGATTGCATTGCAGAATTAATTTGTAATTTATATTGATATTTTTGTATCTTTAGTTACCATATTCATCGATCTAAAGATGTAGCCTATATGCAAATCAAGCATAATCTTATTTTTCATTTGAATACAATACATCCTTCGCAGTGTTTGAACGTAAAAATATCTTGAGAAGTAACAATTTATAGCATTTTATATTTTGGGTTTTGGAAGCTTTGCCCGTAAGTAGTTGCAGAACTTCAACACCACAAGCTTAAACAGTATTAAATGGCTCTATCTGGTTATAATAAAAACTCACAAGGATGTATTGCATTCAACAGAGAATTGATATACTGGGGGCTTAATTACCATTCATCCGTTTCAGCCTTGCGAACCCGAGGGGCTTATGGCGTTAGCATAGCCGATAACAAATCTAAGATAATTGGAGGCTCGTTTGATATCTCACCACTGGGGAGCCGATGCAATTAGGTCTGTAGCCTGTTTCGCGGGCAAAGGTTTAGAAAACAGATATCCCTGACCAAAATCGCAGTTTAAAGTTCTCAGTTGACCTAACTGTTCGGTTGTTTCAATTCCTTCTGCGATCGCGCTCATTCCCAGTGCCCTAGCAATGCTAATAATTGCTGGAACAAGCCCCACATTGTCGGGATTTACGTCCAAGCGCTGAACAAACGAACGGTCAATTTTGATGTTATCAACAGGAAAAGAATGTAGGTAACTTAGGGAAGAATAACCCGTCCCGAAGTCATCGATACTCAACTGAACTTGCCGTTCTCTCAGTTGTTGGAGAATAGCAGTAGCTGATGTAGCGTTATCCATAATTGCACTTTCTGTAATTTCTAACTTTAAGCTTTGGGGAGCAAGTTGAGTCTCTCCTAAAATTTGGTCAATTTGCTCAATTAAATTGGGTTGAGCAAACTGCCGTGCAGAAATATTCACGCTCATAGTCAGAGGATAATCTGTGAGTTTTTCTTGATGCCATAGACGAAGTTGATGGCAAGCTTCCCGTAAAACAAAGTTACCGATAGGGTTAATTAAACCCGTTTCTTCTGCTATAGGAATAAACAACACTGGAGAAACCATTCCTCTTTGGGGATGATACCAGCGCACCAGTGCCTCAAACCCAACAATGCTACCGCTGTCCAGAGCAACAATAGGCTGATAGTGGACGGTAAATTCTTGCTGATTGACGGCTTTACGCAAGTCAGTCTCTAGATGTAAAACCTGGAGAGCAGCATCGTGCATTGCAGGGTCAAAAATGCGATACTGACCTTTTCCTAAAGTTTTTGCGCGATACATAGCCGTATCCGCATCACGCAATAAATGTTCTGGGCGCTCGTAATTAAGATTGCCCAAAGTTATGCCAATGCTGGCATTTATAAAAACTTTTTGCCTTTTAAGCTCAAAAGGAAAAGAGAGTGCTTTAAGTATTTGCTCGGCTACTTGGGTTGCAGTGTTGATATTTTCAATATTATTTAGGAGAATGGCGAATTCATCACCCCCCATCCGCGCTAGAGTATCGCCTTCGAGTAGGGTTGCTTCTAAACGACCAGCAAGGGCAACCAGCAGTTCGTCGCCAACAAAATGGCCAAGAGAATCATTGACGATTTTAAAGCGATCGCAGTCGAGAAACAACACGGCAAACTGATAGGTGGAATCTTTATTGGCACGGTTGAGAACTTCCTCTAGACGCTGGGTGAATAAAACTCGATTTGGCAAGCCTGTCAGAGCATCAGAAAATGCCATTTTCAGCAGTTTGTCTTCCAGAAGACGACGTTCGCCGATCTCCCGCGTCAGGTCTTCATTAGCTACTTCTAGCTCGCGAGTGCGCTCTTGAACTCGCCTTTCGAGTTCGGAATTAAGTTGTTTGTTTTTTATTTTCGCAGCTCTAAGTGCCAGTTGATTTTGCACGCGCAATAAAACTTCTTCAAGTTGAAATGGCTTAGTAATATAGTCTGCTCCACCGACACCAAACGCTTTTACTTTGTCTAGACTTTCGCTAAGAGCGCTCAAAAAAATTACGGGAATAGAGGCAGTTTTTGGATCGGATTTCAGTTTTTCACAAACTTCATACCCAGTCATGCTGGGCATCATAATATCCAGCAAAATCAGATCCGGAATAACAGTTTGCACAGCCTTTAGCGCCATATGCCCGCTTAAAGCCTTGCGGACGTTATACCCCTGTTTTACCAGCATCGTAGATAGGAGGCGCAAATTTTCTGGTATATCGTCAACAATAAGAATGTCTTCTTGGGTGGCGTCAAAATGATGAGAATCACTCTCGCTTTTGGGGCGATCGCTCGTGCCAATATGTTCGTTTATATCACTCATAATGAATAATTGCCCTTTTGTTAATTATCCAATTTTTAATCGACAAATGCCTCAGCTAAGTTGATGACTTCATCAAACTGAAAGCTATCCACTAAGTTCCTCAAAGTAATACCCAAAGAAGAATTCTCTGCGGGTATTTGCTCAATTAGATCGAAAATCAGCATATCGCTGCCTTGAGCAGCTGCATGGTATAGCTGTTCTATCCACTGACTCGGCATGCGGGAAATTTGAAGCGCGAGGTCGGCATTATTTGTAACGTCTTCTGGGTTTTCCCTCCCGTTTTCTGTGTGTAATGCTTCCTCTTCGTAGAGATATCGCACTCCTACATATTCGCTCATTTTTGCGAGCAACTCCTCTTCTCGAAAGGGTTTACGCATGAAGTCATCACATCCGGCTGATAAAATAAGTTGTCGCTCATCTTCAAAGGCGCTGGCAGTCAAGGCAATAATTACCGTTGCCTCACCATTAACTGAAGCTCTAATCTGTTTGGTACTTTCATATCCGTCCATAACGGGCATCCGCATATCCATCCAAATCAGGTGCGGCTGCCAAATTTGCCACACGGCTAAGGCTTCTTGACCGTTCTCAGCCTCGCGCACGTCAAAGCCTAATGAGCTGAGTAGCCTGACTAAGAGGAAGCGGTTAGTCGGCTTATCTTCCGCGACTAGAATGCGATAAGTAGGTTGGTCAGGTGCTAAACCAATAATTTTTTTACTAATAGGAGCGCTTGTTTTAATCGGAGTACCGTCAACCGCACTCACCAAGATATTAAATACAAAGCGAGTTCCCAAACCCAACTTACTACTGACAGCGATCGCTCCCCCCATCAATTCCACAAACTTGCGACTAATGGGTAAACCTAAACCTGTTCCTTGACCGGATTTCAAACCTGTTGCAGTTTGTCCGAAGGCTTCAAATAAATTATCAAACTCCCTAATGTCAATGCCGCAGCCTGTATCTTCAACTTCAAACATTAGGCATTGGCGATTGAGGAAATCGGGTTCGGTACTGGAAATTAGGGGCAATGAAGATTGGGAGTCGGGAGTCCACATTATCCCTTCACCAGCCACCAGTTCCCTGCCCTCTGTTCCCTGTTCCCCCCTTACTCGCAATGTAACGCTCCCTTTTTCTGTAAATTTAATGGCATTGCCGAGGAGGTTAATCAAAATTTGACGCAGTTTAGTTGCGTCGGTTTTTATATATTGGGGTACATTAGGGGCGCGCTCGAAGGTAAGTGTAAGACGCTTGGATGTTGCTTTGAGTTGTAGCATCTCTTCGATACTATCGAGCAGATGATATAGGTCAACGTCATTTTCGTACAAGGTGATTCGCCCCGCCTCGATTTTTGACATTTCCAGAATGTCGTTAATCAATTCCAGCAAATGCTCGCCGCTACGACTAATGATGCCTACAAATTGCTGATGTTCAGCAGATAAGGAGTTATCACGGTTCATCACTTGGGTAAAACCGAGAATGGCGTTGAGTGGCGATCGCAGTTCGTGGCTCATATGGGCAAGGAATTCAGTTTTGGCGCGATTGGCGGCATCTGCGGCTTCCTTGGCTTTTTGCAGTTCGGCGGACTGGTTTTGCGTTTGCGCTAATAACTCGGCTTGTTGAATGGCAACTCCTAAGTGTGCCCCAATCTGAAGTAACATTCTAATTTCTGCTTCTTTCCAATGGCGGGGTTCCGAATTTTGGTAAGTCGCCAATAGACCCCATAGTTGATTGCCACAGAATATGGGGACAATAATGTATGCTCGTGCCTGAAATTGCTCTAAAAATTCAATGTAACAATCGTCAAATCCTGCCTGGTAGATATCGGGAACGCAGCGGTAATTTGTTGACCCGCGATAACCACCGCCTTGAGTTTTTTGCAAATAAGTATCTATTATTATTGGGTCATTAGTAGGACCCAAGGTTTTGACAGCACAATCGGCGTTGCCAACAGCTACCTTTTTCAGATCGGGTTGATGGGTTTGTTGCTGCACAAGTTTCTTCCAACCCGTTGCTACCGACTCAGAGACAAGCTCTCCACTCCAGTCAGGGTTAAAGCGATAGACAAGGACGCGATCGCACTTGATGGCTTGTCGCAGTTCTTCGGTCGTCGCACTAAAAATTTTGTCAATCTCTAACGTCTGGCGCATCCGTTGGATGGCGAAGGCGATCGCTCTTTCTCGTTCCGCACTTTCTTGCAATGCGGCTTCAGCTAGTTTGCGATCGGTTATATTCCGGGCGACACCAACTAAAACTTGATTGCCAGCGCCATCTTTAAAGGCTACTTTTTTTGTTGATAGGGTATAGTTTTTGGCAAACCCATTAGTGAATGTTTCTTCGTTTTCGTATTCAATGCCTGTAGTAAATACTAGATCGTTATATTTACAGAAAACCTCAGCTTCAGCTTTTGAGAAAAAGTCATAGTCAGATTTGCCAATCAACTCTTCACGGGGATACCCGGTCATCTGACAAAAGGCATTGTTGACGATTGTCCAACGATGTTGTCTGTCTTTAACAAAAATAGGGTCAGGTACTGCGTCGATCACCCGCTCCAAAAAATCTTGGCTTGCCTGTAATGCGGCTTCTGCTTGCTTTTGGTTAGTTATGTCGCTAAAGGTGCAAACGACCCGCTCTACGCTACCATCTTTTGCTATTTGCGGCTCGGCATTCGCTAGCAGCCAGTATCGTTTTAGGTTTTGGATTTTAGATTTTCGATGTTGGATTGGGGATTTTTCCCCAGTTTCTTCATTCTCAGAACGAGCGATTCCTATGACTATATTATGAATGGATTGGCGGTTGGCGATCGCCTGTTGCACTGGTAGCTCTTTTGTTGGGAACGGCGTACCGTCTTCGTGCAGCAACAGCCAATTTGCACCAAACACCTGATGTAGTAATTCCTCTGATTTAAGATTGAGCAGATGAATAGCCGCTTGATTCCAAATCAGAATTTCCGCATTGGCATTGAGCAACAATACACCCACCTGCATCTCGCGGATTAGCATCCGAAAGCGTTTCTCGCTTTCCTCTAAAGCCTGCTCGCGCACTAACTGAGCAGTTAGATGTTTATCAAATAGGGATGTCAACAGCGCTAAACTCAAAATGAATAGGGTAGCCATCCCAATAGCACCAGCTAGCCAGGAGCGAGAGATAGTGGGAGACGGCTCTACGGGCAAGCCGTTGTGGGGAATAAAGTGACTTGCCCACATCCCGGTGTAATGCATCCCGCTGATGGCAATTGCCATGATAAAGGCGCTGCCCAGTTTCTGGGCAATCTGCTCTTTTAAGGATCGATCTCTTAGCCCAAAAGCAAGCCAAAGGGCAGCAAAAGAAGCACTAATGGCGATCGCAACTGAGAGGCTAACTAACCACCAGTCATACTCTATTGTTGCCATTAGTTGCATGGCTGCCATGCCCGTGTAATGCATCCCAGCAATGGCAATTCCCATGCAAACGCCACCGCAGAGTAAAAGTTGTATGGAAACTTCTCGACTCAGAAGGTATAAAGCAATACCCGAAGTAAGCACTCCATACAAGAGCGAAAGCACAGCGCTCGACATATTATAGTGGGCTGGCTGAGGCAGCTTGAAAGCCAACATGGCAATAAAGTGCATTGACCAAATCCCTGTTCCCATTGCGATCGCACCACCCAAGAGCCAAAGCCAGCGCCGCAATCCCACAGCCAGTTGCACTCGCCCCGCTAAGTCTAGAGCTGTGTAAGAGGCTATGAGGGCGATCGCAAAGGAAAGTGCTACCAAGCCTAAATTGTAAGTGCCAGTCATTCCCTATCCATATTTTTTTGTAACTTTGTCTAGTGCTAAAAGTCGCTCGCTGTAAATTTTTTAGGAGATGAAGATACTTGATAATAGTCTCGGCCAACATCCTTTATATTTGCCTGGTTAATGGCTTGCAAGTCTTATAACCCTGCTAATTCAAATTAGGGAAATAAAAGGCAAGTTTTACGGTTTATGGCAAGGATAGGGATGCCGTCTTCGGTGAGAGTAACTTAAAGTTTGGCGTATCCTTTGCATTACTCTGGTAAGCGCCCGCGAGCGCTCCATCATCCACTTTACGGCTAAATTTGTCCGCTGGCGATGGTGATTTCACGGATGATGCAACCAAGGCGTGGCTAACGTCGGAGCCATTGCCAGATTCTGCACTATATTATTACTTTCTCCTGCGGCTGAAGGTTAAATTAACCGAGCTATAACTGCTCCATAGGGAGGCGCTATGGTATAAATTGCCCTCTTGGACTGACACGCGATTTCTTCTATGAATTCTGTTTCCCAAGTGAGGGCTGTGTTCTGATGTTGTTTCTTGTCTTAACACTTCCTGAATGTAAAAAATAACAGTGGTAATGGGGGAGAAGTTTTATGTTTAATTGTGCCTAGTTACTTACAAATCAATATTATAAACTTCCTGTCTTTCCCTGACGTTTGCAAAATTTGTAAAAAGCGCCATCATTGTGGGCATATCAACAGAAACGCGAGGAGTGAGATTGAGTTCATTAACCGCAGCGTTGAAAGAGTAGCCCTGCTTGATGCGATCGCCAATTTTTTCAACTTCAGCCCAAGTTAAATCGCTTTCAACATAGGCTTTAGCTATGGCGATAACCAAGTCTACATCGTCGTTACCTTCTGCTTCGGTCATCATATTGTGACCAATATCTAGAGAGCGGTCAAAACAGTGATACCAACACTGCGGCTGATGCGCGATCGCAGCTTTAAATAAATCTTCATGTTCCTCCTTGCCTACAGCGAGATCCTTGTCGCTGGACACAATAAACATGGGTGCTGCTTCCCTTTTTTTCACCTGTTGGATAATATCTTCCCCCATATCTAAGAAAAGTCGCAATGATGGCATCAGAAAGCCATCGTAGCCAAATGATGTCACCCCTGGTTTTGTCTTCCACTCAAAGTAGATATTAAATATTTGTACGACCAAATCTACTAGCTTGTTGGTGCCACTTAAATAAGGGGCAAACAACAACGCTCGGTTAATTTGTACCGCACGTTCTACTGCCAACCACCCTGCCAGCGTACTTCCACCAGAAAGTCCTCCTACGATCGCGTCTCTTCCCAAAGCTTGAGCCTTTTGCAACCAGTGAATGCCAAATTGTTGATAAACTTCTGGGTTTTCGGGGAGTGGAGGGGGGTTATCTGCATTCCAATTGCCTGCAATACCATGTCCGGGCAATAAAGGAATTAAGACGTTATAGCCTGCTTTAAAAAAGGCTTTTCCTATAGGTACAAATTGTTCTGGGGTAGCAGTAAATCCGTGAAAAAATAGGCAAACCTTGCTTGTTGGCTCTTGGTGAAGGAAAAACTGAGAGCGACATTTTTCATGCATTACTGGCAGCGCATCTTCATATGCTTTGATGTCTCTTATCATTGCTGCTGTAAAGGCAGAATAGTCGAACATTTTTGTCGTCATAACTTTTGTGTTTGTCCGCGCCATATGTTAACTAAGAGCAAAATCCCCAGAGCTAAAGCTAATGCGATCGCCCACCCAGCGATCGCGGGTTGATTGGCTTGACGGACTGCGATCGCTACAAACGCCCAGATAACTACAAGGGGGTAGGCAATGTCAACCCCGTTTCTAACAATCGTGGCTGCGATCGCCGCCGCCACAATCAGCATAATTATTGTCCATACTTGAGGACTAATCCCCCAACCATTCCAACGCCAATAGTACAGCGTACTGGCTATATTAACAATTGTCGCTACGCTAATCCACGCTAAGTAGATACTTAACGGAATATGCACAAACCACTTGTCTTTCCTCGAAACTCTTTCCTTACCAATTCCTAGCCTGAGATAAATCCCAATCAGAGGCAGCAAAATCCCCAGCATTGCCACTACAGAAAGCCCAAATAATTGGTATTCAAACAAAAATACCCAAACAATTTGAGCCAGACTTGCCACTACTAAAAGATAGCCAACGCGCTCCAATTGGGGATTTTGCCTTTGAGCGGGCATTACTTGGTAGATTCCTAAGCCGATCAAACCCAGATAAATGATTCCCCAAATGGCAAATGCATAGTTAGCTGGAATAATCTGAACTTCACCGAACAATTTATTAGAAATATCGCCAATTGTCAGGCCATTAGGCGGGGCAATATTTGCATACACGTTGACACCAAAAGCGGCAACGATAGCACCTAAAGTTAACCATTGCCTAAGAAGATTTGAGCCTAAAGATTTTCTATCCGTTTTCATGTTAATTCTTGCTTCCTTAATTGTTTGTTTAAGAGCAAGACTATACCAGTGGCGATTAATCCTACAGTCAAGAGGGGAACCCAAAGTGATAGCAGGGATAAGATAATTGAAGTTGCGGATTCAAGTGTAGAAACAAGAGCATTTCCGATTCCTGCGGTGAACGCTGTTGAAGACAAGCGAACCATGCTTGTTAATGCTTGAACGATACCCGCAGAACCTCCACCAGCAATTACTGCTACCGTCCACTGGATCAAAGGATCGTTATGGGGAAATAAAGCAGCGGTAAGAGAAGTTCCGACTGCGATCGCTAGCGGTGTGGAAACTGTATCCAGTAAATTATCCACCCAAGGAATGTAGTAAGCAGCAATCTCAATAAAAGTTGCTACGCTAAACGCGATTAATGCCGGATAAGTCCCAACCCACTGAAAATCCTGTGAAAGTGGCAGATGTCCAATTAGCGCAGCCATACTCATCACGAGGGGCGGGACAAAAATCCTAAAGCCGCAAGCCGCGCTCAAGCCGATGCCAATTGCAATGCTTATTACAGTATCCATTTTATTTTTTATTCTGGCTTGCGTCGCCCTCGATGCCATCCGCTCCAAGTCAGATTTAGGGCAGGAAGTTGCTACTATGCGATCGCAGGGTTATATCGCCCCACCCCAATAACCTTATGCTTGCAATATATGAAATGTCAAAGCTGGCTCTTACTCAAAGTTTCGTAATCTAAAATCTTGCATCATTATTATTTACTTTTTGATACCCTCGTTCCCAGGCTTAGCCTGGGAACCAGAACAAGAGGCTCAGCCTCTTGTTGAGACTGGTGCAAGATGTCAGCTAATCTAAAATATAAAATCTAAAAGTTTTATATCAACTCCCGTTATTCTTAACACAAAGCAGAGACGCGGATTTGTCGCGTCTCTGCTTTGCGTTAAGAACTAGGATGAAAAATTTATTCGGAGTTGCTGTAAGCTACAAATTCTCAACTCAAGCTGTCTGTAGTTCAAGGCTTGGATAGTCGATATACCCTTTCTCATCTCCTCCATAAAAGGTATCGCGATCCGGCTTGTTTAATGCAGCATTTGCTGCAAAACGCTCTGGCAAATCAGGATTAGCGATATATAGCCGTCCATAAGCCACTAAATCAGCATCGCCTGAAGCCAAAACCGCATTTCCTAATTCGAGATCGTAGCCACCTGCTGTAATCAGCGTCCCGTTGAAGATAGGACGAAAGTAACCTACAGGGAAGCCTTGTGTATGATTTTCTACCGTATTATGGTTATCGGTTCTAGGGTCAACCAAGTGGAGGTAAGCCAAATTAAAACGGTTGAGAGCAGCAGCCACGTAGCTGAACAAAGCACCAGGATTTGAGTCGGACATACTGTTAAATGTACCGCTGGGAGAAAGGCGCACGCCTACTCGTTCTCCACCCCAAACTCCAACAACTGCTTCTGTTACTTCCATCAACAATCGGGCGCGATTTTCAATTGAACCGCCATATTCGTCAGTGCGTTTGTTCGTGCCATTTTGAAGAAATTGGTCAAGCAGATAACCGTTGGCGCTGTGAATTTCAACGCCATCAAAGCCAGCCGCCAGTGCATTTTCAGCGCCTTTGCGATAATCTTCTACAATCCCTGGAATCTCTGCTGTCTCTAAGGCGCGAGGAGTGACGTAGGGTTTTGGCCCCTCTAGGGTGCTAGCGTCACCTTCAGGAGCGATCGCGCTTGGTGCAACTGGCAACTCTCCCCCTGGTTGCAATGATGGGTGAGAGATTCGCCCAACGTGCCACAGTTGCAGGAAAATCCGCCCCCCATGTGCATGCACTGCATCTGTCACCAGCCGCCATCCAGCAACCTGTTCTTGCGAATGAATCCCTGGTGTATTCGGATATCCCTGTCCTTGAGGCGACACTTGAGTTGCTTCAGAGATAATCAAACCCGCTGATGCTCGTTGTGTATAGTAAGTCGCATTCATCTCTGTTGGGACATTCCCCGCAGCAGCACGGTTTCGAGTTAACGGAGCCATCACAATTCGATTGGGAAGTTCTAACGAACCGAGCTTTACAGGTGAGAATAGATTCACATTGGTACTCATTGGATTAATCTCCATTTAAGATAATTAGTCTGCACTGCTGATGTAGCTCTATCATCAAGCCGAGTCGCTAGTTCAAGCCCACAATATTATTTGCTTAACCTCTCCCCCAACCCCTCTCTAACAGCAGAGGATAGTATGATTCCCCCGCTTCTCTTGCAGGGAAAGAGTTTGGGGGTTTAGGTCTGGCTTATAGTGTATTAAGTTTGTCAGCAAGCACTTCTTTAGTAACTACGCCAACTACTCGATCCACTACTTGACCATCTTTGAAAAATAGAAGCGTGGGAATGGCTTGGACGTTGTAGTGCAAAGCAAGTTGTCCATAGTCGTCAATGTTCAACTTGCCAACCTTGGCAATCCCTTCAAAGTCAGCCGCTAGTGCTTCAATTAATGGGTTGACTATTCGACAAGGACCACACCAAGCCGCCCAAAAATCTACGAGAACCGGAGCTGAACTGGCAAGGACTTCGCTTTCAAAGTTGTCTTCGGTCAGTTTGATGTACGTGGAGTTGTTCGACATGGTTTGAGCCTCCTTTAGGCTGATTGCAACCCATGCAAGACGTTAAGTAGTTAAACAACCATTTGAGTTAATACTAACCAGCCTACTAGGGATTGTCAAGTGGTTATTTAACTATTTCACTAACCAGCTGCAAGCCGTAAGATAGAAGTAAGGCGAACCTCACCCCCAACCCCTCTCCTGCAAGGAGAGGGGAGAACAAGTCCCCATTTCTGGCAAGGGAAGGGGGTTAGGGGGGTTAGGCACTCCGCTATAGCTTATGTTTTAAGCGTTAACCCAATTCAAAACTTAAAATCAATTGCGACTTACCCAGTCAGGATGCGATCGCGCTATGGCATTTATTCCCATCGAAAATCTAAACATCATGGATATCAACGACAACATACAATTGGCCTCTGTATCTAAAATTGCCCAGCCAGACACAGAACTTCGAGCTAAAATCTTTGCGGCGCTGTCCGACCCAACGCGCTTGCGGGTTGTGGAATTGTTGGCTGAAAGTGGAGAGATAAGCGGTTCAGAAATCGCCAATCGGTTGGGGATTAGTCTAGCTTTGTTTTGCCACCATTCTAAAACGCTGTGCGAGGCGGGATTACTCCAGACGCGCAAAGAAGGTCAAACTAAGTACAACTCGCTGAATCGCGAGTTATTGGTTGATTGCTTTGCCAGTTTGATATGCAAAGAGTTGATAACAACAAGATCTGATAGCGCCTAATTCTCAAAGATGTATTTTAGTGGTGCGATTGTTAGCAATCTTTGCGCTATCTGGCATTTGAGCGATCGCCATAAACCAAGCTTTATCTTGAAGGATCTAAAATCACTTTGCCAATATTTTTCCTTTTGTCAATAATCTCGTGTGCTTTTCTGACTTCTGACATAGGGAAAATACACTCTGGGCGGACAATTGGTTTGAGGTTGTGTTGTCTCATATAGTCGGTCATTCGCGTCCAAATAGGTATTATTTTTTCGCGATGATCTTCCAATAAAAAGCCCATATGTAAAGTCATATACCCTTGCGAATGCAAATCGCTGACTTTAATCCTGGGCAGATTTCTCCAAGCGTTATACCAAGAAAAGGGATTGACTTTATTAACCTTTATACTTGATGCACCTATCAAAACAAGCCGACCTAGTGGAGCTAATATTTTCAAGCTGCGAGCGTGAACATCGCCGCCTACGCTTTCTAATATGAAATCTGGTTTGTTAGATTTTTCTAGGATTTTATCAAAGTCCTGATAACTAAGCGGAGTCGCCCCAAAGGACTTGATATGCTCCATTTTACTGGGCGTGCTAGTTGTTGCATATACCTGCATACCAAAAGATACTGCAAGTTGTATCGCCGCAGTGCCAACGCTACCAGCCCCAGATTGAATTAAAGCAACTTCACCAGGTCTGACGCGAGCCATTTCAAATAATGCAGTCCAAGCGGTAGCCCAACTACCGCACAAACAAGCCGCTTCTTCAAAACTAAATTCTTCAGGAGCAGGTAACAACGAGTTTTCATGGCATGAAATAAACTCTGCATAATTACCGATTTTGGATGCTACAACTACTCTATCGCCCACCTTAAATTTTTCGACTTCCGAACCTACAGTTTCAACTATTCCACTGCTTTCTAGCCCTAAAATATAAGGCAACTTTCCTGCCCAATTATAAAGACCTTGACGCGATAATATATCTGCATAGTTTACGCCAGCATATTTGATTCTTACTAATACTTCTTTGGCCGCCACTGTTGGTGTTGGGACTGAGGAGACGTTTAAAACTTCTACTCCACCTACTTTTTCTAGAAAGACAGCTTTCATATTTACCTTACCTTCAATTTATTAAAAATTATTGTTGATTAAATTATCGTGCGATCGCAAGTTTGAGTTATTAGCAACATTATTTCTCAACTCTCTTCTTCTCTCTTGCCTCCGCGCTCTAACGCCTAACAGTTTGCTGGTGGGTCTAACCCGCCTCGCGCTAACGTCTAACGCTTTGCTAATGGGGTTGATGTTTCTTAAAACAAAAAGTTGTAGTGTCGGCAACGCCCACAATTAAGTCTGTATCTAGGTGACAGAAATTTGCCTGGGAAATACCGAGCTATGTTTAGTTGCAGTTCTACCCAATTACCACAAAATTTTTAAAAATGGTGTCACTCAAAAAAGCGACTGGTCACAAGCTAAAGCAAGACCGATTATAGAGATGAAGAGATGAACTGATGCGTTATCAGTAAGTTAAAACTTTTTCTCATGGAATCAACTCACATTTCTACGGCTCTTGTAGAACAGCAGCCTCCTGGATTTTAGACGGTTGGCAGAGATAGCACGCTGACTGGCTAGCTAATTCCCAATTTAGCGATAACGAGACTAACTTGCCCTATTTCTATATGTATATTGTGGCGGGGGTTGTACCTCGACGAAACCGTTCCCAGGTTGGCGATCGCATCTTTAAATTTTTGTAACAAATCGTGTCCCCAATAACCCCGTCTTGCCTCTTAAAAGACATCTGGATTTAGAGAGGAACTGCTGTGTGTTGAATGTGAAGTTTATTTATGTTGAATCGAGATAAATAAACGATATTAAGCGGAAAATTCCTGAATATTTCTTTTGCAACTGAATAAGGAATTAGCAGCCAAGATACTGCTACTAAACAATCTTTTACAAGGGTAAATCACAAATTATGAAACCTAGCCTTCCACAAAACGATCCATCCCCCCAAACCCGCGAAAATTGGCTACAGCGCAACCGTAAAGACTACGAGTTTGACCATAGCTTTTTGCCTCCTATGCCGCTGCTCAAAAACTTACCCCAGCAAGAGAGCTTCTCGGCTAAATATATTGCCGAGCGCCTAGCAGCTACAGCAGATCTTCAGGTTAACTTGCTGGCGGCAAAATTTAATTCTTTTTGGGATCCATTGGATGAATTCCAAGACTATGAAGATTATTTTCCCATCCTTCCTAGACCTGGGGTAATAAAGACCTATGAAACTGACGATTCTTTCGCCGAACAACGGCTATGCGGGGTGAATCCGCTGGTTTTGCAAAAGATAAAGGAGATGCCGCAAAACTTCGCATTTACCATTGAAGACCTGCAAAATAAATTTGGTTCTTCTGTAAATTTGCAGCAAGAACTAGATAATGGAAATTTGTATCTAGCTGATTATACTAAGCTTTCGTTTGTTCAAGGGGGGACTTACGAAAGGGGAAGAAAGTACCTGCCTACGCCATTGGCATTTTTCTGCTGGCGAAGTTCTGGTTTTAGCGATCGCGGTGAACTCGTACCTATAGCGATCCAAATCAATCCGGGTAAAAACAGCCCCATTCGCACGCCTTTTGATAATCCTCTAGACTGGTTTTATGCCAAGATTTGCGTTCAGATTGCTGATGGCAACCACCATGAGATAAGCAGCCATCTGTGCCGAACCCATTTAGTTATGGAACCTTTTGCGATTGTTACTGCTAGGCAACTGGCTCAAAACCATCCCCTTGGCTTATTGCTTAGACCCCACTTTCGATTCTTATTAGCTAACGGAGATCTAGCTCGCAAGCGTCTGATTGGGCGGGGCGATTATGTCGATCAGTTATTTGCTGGAACCCTACAAGAGTCTCTGGAAATTGTTACTTCATCCTATAAAGAATGGAGTTTCGATCAATTTGCTATGCCTACAGAAATTAAAAATCGTGGCATGGATGATGTAGCAAGTTTGCCTCATTACCCATATCGAGACGATGGGATGTTGGTGTGGAATGCCATCAAAAGTTTTGTTTCAAATTACTTAAATATTTACTACAAAACCCCAGAGGATATAAGCAGCGATACAGAGTTGCAAGCGTGGGCGCAGGAATTAGTTTCTAACGAAGGCGGGCGGATCAAGGGTATGCCCGATCGTATCGGAACTGTCCAGCAATTAGTTGATATTGCCACCACAATTATCTTTACTTGTGGCCCCCAGCACGCTGCTGTGAACTACCCCCAATACGAGTACATGGCTTTTGTTCCGAATATGCCGCTAGCTGCTTATAAACAGATTACAGAAGAAGGAGCGATCGCCGACCGAAAGAGCCTGCTATCTTTTCTTCCACCCCCGAAGCGGATTGCCGATCAACTTTCGCTCATATACATACTGACAGCCTATCGTTATGACAGGCTGGGTTACTATGACGAGCAGTTTGACGATGAAGAAGCGCAAGGGGCAGTGGAGAAATTTCACCAAGATTTAAACGCCGTCGAGCTTAAAATTTCGTTAAACAACAGACATCGTTTAGTCGAGTACAACTACCTCAAGCCAAGGCTTATCCCTAACAGCATTAGCATTTAAGAAGCCTTCGCCACAACTTTTTATCTCCATCTGGAACGCTGGTAGTGGGTTAAATTGGTAGCTACAATTACCCATTAACAGCTATTTCCTTTTGTTATTGTCGCTTTTTTCAATACAGTCAAAACTGTTTTGGGACACCTCTCTTGTACCTGGCTCTAACAATGGGCTGTTTTGTTCGGTTGGTTGCTGTGGTAAGGTTATTTGATTAAACTTTGGATCTGCCATCTGCACAGCAATTCTCATTTCTCCTTTGACTACTTCTAAATTAAGTTGTGTTTCTTGTTTTTCCGCTTCCAGGCTGGCTGTCAAAAATTGAAAATCTTGAGCGCTTAGACTTTTATCCGCCGCCCAGGATAAAGCATCATGTAATTCCTGTCCGCGCAATAAATGAGATCGATCTTGTCTGGTGGAAGCTTCCCAAGCTGATAGCGCCTCAGAGTAGGGGCGTAAGTTGGCTAATTCCTGATTAACCCAATTAATATTAAAAACTGCGTGGTATATGCGGTTATAAATTTTTAACTTAGCCTGCTGCTTAACTACTAACCCCGATAGCCTTAGCTCCATTTCTTCTTGGCTGTCAGCCGCAGCAATTTCTCCGTTTAGTAAAATTTGTTGATAGAGTCCTAGCAATCTGGCTGTGCGTTGTCCGCTTCTTTTAAGGCGATCGCGTATTGTCCTCAGATGCTCTGGCTCATCTGTTGCTTCCCAGTTTTCGATAAGGCGCGATCGCACTAATTTTTCTACTAATTCCCCTTCTATCCCCGCCGGAATAAAATATTCCTCTGTCACAATCAATTTACAAACTTTTTGAGTAAGAAATGGCTGTCCGCCTGTCCATACCAAAACAGAAGCAAGTACAATTTCCGGATTGCTAGCAACTCTTGACAATCCTAGCGCTAGCGGTTGCGCTTCAGACAATTGAAAGCCGTGCAACTCAATCGCCCTACCAATATTAAAAGGCGTGCTGTAATTAGTCTCTGTAATCAGATCTGCTGGTGTTGCTACCCCCAATAAAGCAAAAGTGAGGCGATTGTATTCAGAATAGTCAGCACGATTGTTGTAGCAGCAGCGAATTAAGGCAAAAAAATCGTCTACTTTAAAATTAAGGCTGAGGGTGCTATCAATTTCGTCAATAAAAATAACTATATTTTGCGGCACGGAGGGTAACAACACCTCGCGGATAAATTCACCCAAGCACTGCACTGGGGAAAGAAAAGCGCGATCGCGCCACCAAATTCTTATATCAAATTTATCTAATAAATTAAACCTACTAGCCAACGTGTAGGTAATACCTGCATACCACTGATTTGGCGTAATATCTCGGCTACCAATTGCTGTCAAATCAACAACAGCACAAGCAACGCCTGAAGCTTCTAAGCGTCGCATTGTTTGCACGCGCAAGCTTGACTTGCCCATCTGTCGCGAGTTGAGAACGTAGCAGAACTCTCCCGCGATCGCCCCTTCATACAAATCAGAATCCGCCTGTCTTGTCACGTAGGTAGGGGCATCCAGTGGCAGACTACCGCCAACTTGATAATCATAGGACGATCTCGGTTCCGATCTCATAGATGTTTCTATATTTTCCTTCGCCCAAAAGTGGCGATCGCTTAAACTAATATGCGCCTTTTAAGCAGATGATAACCTCTCTCGGAAATACTGACGATATAAATTGCATCTTGGCGTTACCTGATTTCCTTGCAAGTTTACTAAACCCATACTATGTAACTTAAATCCCTGCATCGACTCTAGCTGTACGGGGCTATCCGCATCCACTACCTTTTTAATAGCTGCTGCTAATAAGGGATGCTGTTCTAAATTCCACAAATGTCGCCTCAAATGGTCGCTATATAATCCTGCATCGGTGGGAGCAATTTTTATAAGTTCCTGCAATGTCATCTCATTTCTGGCAATATTATAGAGAGCAAGCCGCACCAAATAGGGATGTCCCCCCACCATATCCATCAATTGTTTAACTTCTTTTTCCCCCCAAGACAATCCATGTCTAAAAGCTAGTTCTTGCGTCTGATTTAAGTTAAATTCAGGTAACTCAATCGGTAGCCCCACATTAAACGGCGATTGATTAACATCCATTGGCACATAAACTTCTGTGGAGTGTACCACCACCAACCGTAGTTTTTTCCAAATATCCCGATTCTTTGCTTCCTCATGCCATGCCCGCAACAAACCAAAAAAATCAGCAGCCAGTTCTGGATATTTAAACACCACATCTACTTCATCTAAACCCAAGGCTAGGGGAGTAGAAATATTCGCTAATAAATACCGCTCAAAGTAAGATTTACAGGCAACTTTACTGCCAAAAATTACATTCCAATATTCATCTAAACGATCTGGTAATTCTAGCTGTAAAGCAACATTGGCGCAAAACCACTTTAAGAACTGCTCCAAGTCTGCAAATACTTTGCTATCTGCTAACTGAAAGCTTAAAGGCACTGTTGAATAATTTTGTTGGGATGCGCGGTGAAGAATTCGCGCCATTAGGGAAGTTTTTCCCATCTGTCGGGGTGCTTTAATTCTGATTAATGCACCAGGTTTAGCGATCGCTTCATAACATCGCTCGTCTATACCAGACCGTTCTACATAAAATGCCGACGCTAACTCTACTTGTCCCCTTGGTAATTCTGGTTCTGCTACAGGTTGGGGTGGGTAATTTGGAGTAACAGCATATAAAGTTGGGAAAGGTGAGCTTTTAACAGGTGGTTTTACTGCAATTTCCTGGCTTGATGCCAATAAATTTAATACTGTTTGAATAACCGATTTTGTATCGTCTTCTGTATGCCACTCTTGCCCCTCTATTCCCTGAAGATAACCGCGCAAATCGTGGTTTAGCAAGCTAAAAGCACAATTAATGCGTATTGGTACGATCGCAGGCTTGCGGTCAGTTCTATTTTCCCGCAATGTTTTAGCCATTCGTACTTCTTCTGTCACCATTTCGCTACAAGCTGACATCGGCGATAAGAGCAGCAACAAGCAATCGCATTTATTTAATTCAGAGTAAATTTGTTGTAACCCATTTTTTGCCATTCTCAGACTGCTGCTAGCCAAAAAAACTTCGTAACCATTTGCTTTTAAAGCTGCGTCTAGCTGCGTCATCAAGCTAATGTCTGGGTCAGCATTGCGATGGTAGCTAAGTAAAACAGAAGTGCGATTCGCAATGCTTTGATTTGCCCCGTTGAATAACTCCGGTCTGTACTTAGCAAATAACGAAATTAAATCAGAACGATGCGAAAATCCTGGATCTTGCAGATTGCTAAGAGCAAAGGCTTTGCAGATATTTTCGATGTGTTTCCTGACAGTTTCTTTAGTGATATGCAGAGAGCTGGCGATCGCAGCATCTTTTTCACCCGCTAAAACTTTTAGCAACACTTCATGCTGTCTTTGAGTCAGCGCTGCAAATGCCTTTGTGAACTCTACTTGATTCATGTTTTCTTGCCTAAGTACACAGGTAGCGAAAATCAGGTGTACCCGTAACCTTTCTATTTTTACTACATCGGGGGTTACAGCGTAGCGTTCGTGCAAGCACTTTCACAGATGTGTAGCTATCTGCATGCTTGTCGCGATCGCCGTGAGTCCTCGATACACATACAACCTGTTAGCTATTTCAGCATGGAATAGTCAGAAATATACAGCTTTCTACTAATGGGTGTTTGAAATGAAATTAAGTTTTTCCACTATAAATTCTCTAAGCAGCTTGTGTTTGTTTACCACGTTAGCAGCGATCGCAATTAACAAGCCGATAGCTGCAAGTGCTGCGACCAATCAAGAAAACGCTCGGATGATATCTCAATTGTTGCTTGTTGACAGCCGCTTGCCACAACGCAATACCGATATTTTATTGATTTACCAAAATAAAAAAGATCCACCGCCACCAGGGCCATCCTCACGCGGGGGAAGTCGATAGCCCGATGGTCAAATAACAGAGAAAGGCAGCTTTTTTACACATTACCGATCCATACCATTTTTACCAAAAATTTGATTGAATCAGGGCGATTTTGTGGGCACGCACTAATCAATAAAAGTTAGGGTTTATATCCTGACTGGAGCAATTCAGGGTTGATACTTATTAATTAGCGATCGCTGCGGTTTTGTCATACCCAAAGCAAAAGACTTTCTCTCCTTCACGCCAGACTACTGACTCCACCTGGTCTTCAGGAATTGTCACCCATCCCTGTTCCAGCAGTTGAAAGTCGCAGACTACCAACTGGGGGTCATCGCCAGTTGAGGCGTATAGGTTGAAGAGGTTTAACTCCTGTTCTGTCGTCAATCCTGCAATGTTGACTCGAAAAGCCCGTTGGATATCAAGTTCGCAGCCGTACTCGTCGTAAATCTCAATGAAGTCATCAGGAGTAGAACCAAAGGTCGGAACCCCTTGCGGAAACACGTCTTTGAGTTCCGGGTTCTGGTTGTTGAGGATTAGGTAGTACATGGCACCCTCCAAGTGGTGAACTGTAAATGGCATGGGGCGATCGCCCATTATCTGTTCTACTTTTAGCGACTTATCCCGTCCGGAAGGAAAAAGAACTTTTTCATCCTTGTCGGCGATCGCTCATAACCTTTTACTACTTTTAGCGACTTATCCCGTCCGGAAGAAAAACAAAAAAATTTTTCAATTTTACAAAAATCGCCTCTAAGCCTTGTCCTGCAAGCGTTTCAGCTTTATCGCCATTTTTGGGCTGGATGGGGGCGATCTCTCATCCAAGGGTAGCTCTTACTGCTTTGGTATAATACTAATTACTACTTATTGACCTATAATCTATATTTTATATTAAAAAAGTATTATGAGGTATGCAAGATACAACCATAAATTTTGAAGAAGCCCTCAAAGTTGCGGATGAGGCAGTTTTTGCAAGTGAAAAAAAGCACCTAAGCGATGTCGAAATAACTATTCTTCGGGGTTCTTGGCAAAATCAGACCTATGAAGAGATGGCATCGACTACTGAATATGCTGCTAATTACCTACAGCGAACGGTGGGACACAAGTTTTGGAAGCTACTTTCCAAAGCATTAGGAGAAGAAGTTAGTAAAACGAATTTTAGGACAGCATTAGAGAGAAGATGGCGCGATCGCGCACCTGCTAACACCAAAGCGCCAAAGCTAGAATTTAAAGAATCAACAGCAGCGGAAGATTCACCCTTTTATTACGTCGAACGCCCTCCAATTGAACAACGCTGTTATGAGGTAATAAAACAGCCTGGATGCTTGATTTGTATCAAAGCACCAGAGCGAATGGGCAAAACATTACTTAGCGGAAAAATTCTGGAGCAAGCAACTTTTCAGGGCTATCGAACAGTTTATTTAAACCTTAATCTAGCCGATAAGTCAGATTTCAATAACCTCGATAATATTTTGCGCTGGTTTTGTGTAAGTGTTGCTAGAGAACTGCGCTTGCCCAATAAGTTAGATGATTATTGGGATGATCGATACTCTAGCAGCAAAGCCAACTGTACGGCATATTTCGAGCATTATTTATTGGCTAATGCTAATACCCCACTAGCTTTATGTTTAGATGAAATCGATCTGGTTTTTCCGCATGAAGAAATTGCCGAAAGTTTTTTGAGCTTATTGCGAGTTTGGCATGAAAAAGGAAAAATTAGTAATATTTGGAAAAAACTAAGATTGATATTAGTACACTCCACAAAAGTGTACATAGATTTAGATATTAATCAATCGCCTTTTAATGTTGGACTGCCCATAGAGTTGCCAGAATTTAACGAACAACAGGTACAAAAATTAGCACGACTTCACGGGCTAAATTGGTCAGTTAAAGAAGTAAAGCAACTTATGGCTATGGTGGGAGGGCATCCCGATTTAGTGCAGCAAGCTATTTCTTATCTCAAAAGTTATAAAGACATCACATTCGAGCAATTTTTGAAAAATGCTCCTACAGAAGCGGGAATTTATGGAAACCACCTGCGGCGACTTTGGGCGCGTTTAGAAGAACATCCGGAACTGCTAGAAGCGCTGAAAAAGGTCGTTGCATCAACTACCAGCGTGCGTCTGGAATCGGAGGAAGCGTATAAATTAAACGGCATGGGGTTAGTGCAGTTGCAAGGAAACGATTGCAATCCAAGATGCGATTTGTATCGTCAATATTTCCGCGATCGCTCGGGAATTAAGTAAGGGGTACAATTAAACGCTAGAGAGCCAAATCCTGCGAGTAAAGGCGTTAGTTTTTTTTTATCTACACCCACCTACTTACCCCATGAACGCAGAACAAAACTCGATTTATCAAGTTGGGGGAAGTCTACCGCCTGATGCTACTACTTATGTGGTGCGCCAAGCTGATGAAGAGCTTTACTCCGGTTTAAAAGCGGGGGAGTTTTGCTATGTGCTGAACTCCCGGCAGATGGGAAAGTCTAGCTTGCGAGTGCAAACTATGCAACGGCTTTTGGCAGATAACATTGCCTGTGCTGCCATTGATATTACCCTCTTGGGAACTCAGCAAATTACTCCAGAACAATGGTATGGAGGCTTGATTAGAAGTCTCACCGATAGTTTTGATTTATCAGGAAAATTCAACTGGCTTAAATGGTTGCGCGAGCGCGAGTTGTTATCGCCAGTTCAGTGGTTGAATGAATTTATCGAGTCGGTTCTGCTAGACGAACTTTCTCAAAATATTGTTATCTTTCTCGATGAAATTGATAGCCTCCTCAACATAAAATTCAAAGATGATTTTTTTGCCATTATTAGAGCTTGTTATAACCAACGCGCTGACAAGCCAGAATATAAACGTCTCTGCTTCGCATTATTGGGAGTAACAACGCCTTCAGATTTAATTGCCGACAAAAATCGCACGCCTTTTAATATAGGTCGAGCGATACAATTACATGGGTTTAATTTATCTGAAGCACAGCCATTAGCTGAAGGATTGTCTATCAAAGTTAGACATCCTCAAGTTGTTCTGAAACAGGTGTTAGATTGGACGGGGGGACAACCATTCCTCACGCAAAAATTGTGCGATTTGATTGTAAAATCGCCCGCAACGATGGCTGACGAGGATGAAGCAGAGTGGGTTAATAAATTAGTGCGATCGCAGGTAATTTCTAATTGGGAATCCCAAGACGATCCCAAGCATCTGAGGACGGTACGCGATCGCTTGCTGAGAAACGAGCAACTAGCGATCGCTCTACTGGGAATTTATCAGCAAATATTGCAAAAAGGAGAAATTACCGCTGATGACAGCACCCAACAAACACAATTGCGGCTTTCGGGTTTAGTCGTCAAACAAGATAGCACTTTAAGAGTTTATAACCGCATTTACCAAGCTGTCTTTAACCAAAATTGGGTTGCTAAAGCGTTAGCAAATCTGCGACCATACTCGGAAGCGATAACCGCTTGGTCAAATTCAAACTATCAGGATAAATCTCGACTATTACGCGGGCAAGTATTGCAAGATGCTATAAGCTGGGCAAAGGGCAAAAACTTGAGCCATAGCGATTACCAATTTTTATATGCCAGCCAAGAATTAAGCTTAACAAACGCATTAATCGCTGAAATCGAGGCGCTTAATTCAGCTTCTCAAGCTCGTCTGCGCTCAAACGATCAGCTTGGAGCATTATTAGATGGTGTCAGAGCAGCGAGAAAATTGCAGTCTGTTTCCGCCGATCCGGAACTAAAAAATCTTCAGAAAAAGATAATTTTGAACTTACAACGGTTGCTTTCATCAGTGCAAGAACGCAACCGTTTAGAGGAGCATAATAGTTGGGTATGGGCTGTTAGTTTTAGCCCCGATGGTGAAACAATTGCGAGCGGTTCTGCTGACGGAACTGCGATGTTGTGGAGCCGTGAAGGTAAGTTGTTAAATATTCTCCAGCACAGCGATCGCGTTTATAATCTATGTTTCAGTCCAGACGGACGAACAATTGCTACAGCTAGTATAGATAAAATTGTCAGAATATGGAGCCTTGACGGTCAGTTACTCCAAAGTTTTCAAGACCATAAAAAAAGCGTCCATAGTATCAGTTTTAGCCCTGATGGTCAGATAATGGCTACTGCTAGCATGGACAACACTATTAAACTTTGGAGCCTCAGCGGATCTTCAAAACCCATAAAAACTTTAAAAGGACATAAAGGCGGTGTTAAAAGCGTTAGTTTCAGCCCCGACGGTAAGATGCTAACATCAGCCAGCGAAGACAAAACTGTGAAAATTTGGAGTATTGATAACAGTGAGGGGATAGAAGTAAAACTCCTTCACACTCTAAAAGGCCATAAAAGCATTGTTACAAGTGTAAGTTTCTGCCCTAAAGGACAAATTATTGCTAGTGCAAGTGAAGATAAAACTGTTAAATTGTGGAGCATTGACGGTGCAGAAATTCACACTTTAAAAGACCATGATGATAAAGTTTGGATGGTGACTTTTAGCCCGGATGGTAATATAGTTGCCAGCGCCAGCGAAGATAAAACTGTAAAATTTTGGCGTTGTAGCGACGGTTGTCTGCTAAAAACTTTGAAGGGTCATAGTAGTTGGGTTTATGGCGTGAGTTTCAGCCCAAACGGACAAGCGATCGCAACTGCTAGTGCGGATAACACGGTGAGAATTTGGTATCCAGACATCCGATTGCTGAAAGTTTTAAAGGGCCATGACTATTTTGTGAATTGCGTAAGTTTTAGCCCTGATGGATTAACTATTGCTTCAGCAAGTCGCGACAAAACTGTGAAACTCTGGAGTAGTAATGGCGAGAATCTGAAAACCTTAGAGGGTCATAAAGGTTGGGTTTATGCTGTTAATTTCAGCCCTGATGGGCAGATTTTAGCTAGTGCTTCTGGTGATAAAACCGTGAAACTTTGGAGGCGTAACGGTCGCATCCTAAAAACCTTAATTGGGCATAAAGATGAAGTCAATAGCGTAGCTTTTAGTCGCGATGGACTAACTATTGCATCGGCAAGTCGCGATAGAACTGTCAAACTATGGAGCCAAGACGGTTCCTTGCTCAGAACTTTGGAGGGGCATAATGATTGGGTTTATGGTGTAAGTTTCAGCCCTGACGGACGGGCGATCGCTACCGCTAGCAAGGACAAAAGTATTAAACTCTGGAGTTGCGATGATGGAACTTTGCTCGCAACTTTAGAAAGCCATAAAGATGAAGTAAATAACGTTATTTTTAGCCCGGATGGTGAGATTTTCGCTTCGGCTAGCGATGACACTACTGTAAAATTATGGCGAAGCGATGGTATGTTAATCGCAACTTTGGAAGGGCATGAAAATAAAGTTTTAGGCGTGAGTTTTAGTGCAAATGGCAAGATGCTAGCATCAGCAAGTTTTGACAAAACTGTGAAACTTTGGAGCCGTAACGGTGAGTTGTTAAAAACTTTAGACGAGCATAACGGTAGAGTTTCGGGAGTAAGTTTCAGCCCGGATAGAAAAATGTTGGCGTCCGCCAGTTGGGATGGAACTGTTAAACTCTGGCGTATTGACGATCTCCCCGAACTTATAGAGGAGAGTAGCGATCGCTCTCTTGATCTAGAGCAATTCGTGACGCGGGCTTGCGAACATCTGCACGACTATTTAATGCCTAAATTCAACGAATCTATTGGTGATGGTATATTCCCCAAATAAGCAGCGGACAATAACGCAATCTTGAAAATTTACACCAATAAAAACGATAGCGATCGCGCCTTTTGTTAGGCAAGTAAATTTACATCACTTTCCCCTTATTTCTGGCTGCGATAGTGCTTATCAACCAATAAAAGACAATCTATCTATTATTTATCCTGTAAGAACAAAACCTTAAATATTAGGTAATGTTAACGTTTTTATTTAAACCAAAATTAATACTATATATGAATTAAATCATGCACTATTGTAGGTTGCGGCAAGGTACGAAACCCAATTTTAAAAATGCCTTAATGGATAGCTATCGCGCTCTAACAATCCTAAAAACAATTAATTTGTACTAATATTAAATCTTATACTTAAACTTAAATATGTAATACTAGAAGAGTAGATTTAAATTCAAAATATGAATTGCCTCCAGTACTTTTATCGGCTTTTAAGCCGCCGAGAATACAGCGCTAGCGAATTAAAGAAAAAAGGGAACGAACATGGTTATTCAGAGAGCGAAATTACTGAAGCCATCAACGATCTTCAACTCAAAGACTATCAGTCTGACACTCGATTAGTTGCCAACCTGATCGCATCTTCTCAAGGCAAATACGGTAAATCTGTGCTGAAGCGAAAATGCATGGAAAAAGGAATTCCTGCTGATGTATTTGAAGAAGTATGGCTGTCACAAGATGAAAGTGATGAAATAGATGGTTTGGCCGATCTAAAGGCAAAAGTAATGCGTAAATACAAAATTGAAGATTTTCAAAGTATTGACCAAAAAACTAAAGCTAAGTTGTTAAATTACTTGCAATATAGAGGATTTAATGGCTTTGCAGTTATGAACCAATGGCGAATGCAACAAGAAGAAGAAGAGGAGTAGCTGGAATTGGCAATATCTTGGATTGCTAATTCCTGATTTTTCTATGACGAACTACTTTATTTATAATTTGTAAATATATATGAAAAATGCATAAATAGCAGTTATAGAGCTTTTTTACTACAGCCGCGATCTGCGCTAACGCCAAGGGCTTCGCTTAGCTGACGCAGCAGCGCTAACGGCTAACGGCTAACGCTTCGCTTCGCCTAACGGCTAACGCTCCGCTGACGCTATCGCCGCCTCCCCAAGTTCGTGAGACTACGCGGAGGTATTGGTATATCGATGTTATTCAGAAATTATGCAAATTTCCCGTAAAATGCCATTTATGAGACTAGCGCCTTGGAATCTTCACCCTGCTTCTCCCCAGGCTTTCCTATAGGCTAAGACTACATCTAGAGCATCACAGCGTAGGATTTAATTATTCTTCGCTCGGATCATTTCTTGCTAGCATATAGCGGAGCTGTATGTGGTTATTTTGTCCCCAGAAATGTTAGTTTTTTGTAAAAGTTCAGCGATTATAGGAGCCAATTTTATCTCAGCTGGAACGGTACATTTAGAGCATGACAGGCGAAGGTTGCGAAAGACCTAATTCTTTATTCTTTGCTGGCATTATTTGTGTCTAATCTGTTGGTAGCTGGTAGCGATCGCCGAATTTCACCCAGAAATGTAAGGGTTTTGTAAAGGTTCAGCAGTCATTGCGAGCAAATTGTATCTAATGTGTCAGTATTAATACAGATAACAACTTCCACTGCTTCAGTAATCTCACAGAAGTTAAAAGTGGGTGTAAAGCTACCTCGCCCTATAAGTAGAAATGCGATTAATAGCGTATTGACTTCACGGCGTTGCAAACCAATTTGTGCGGATTCAGGGAGATAACTACTAAAGGGTGAGGTTTTGAGGCAATGGAAGCTAAACGGAACTATTTAACCGTAGGAATTCCATTATGCCTAAGCACAACCAAACTACTAATAAAACAAGCCAAAGTATTCCCCAGGTTTTAGCAACCCTACCCGTTAATATTAAAGCTTTATCACAAAAAAATAGCGCCTTCTTTAGCACTACAATACCCTTCAAAAAGCTGAATTTACTCCTAGCAACCCTAAGCTTAACTGGGTTCATCAGCCAAAACCCCCTGATGGCTCAAACCATCACCCCAGCAGCAGACGGAACGGGTACAATCGTCACACCGGATGGACAACGCATAGATATCAACGGCGGTACGCTTTCTCCAGATAAAGCAAACCTCTTCCACAGCTTCCAAAAATTTAATTTAGACCAAAATCAAATAGCCAACTTTCTGTCCAACCCATCCATACGCAACATCTTGGGGAGAGTTACAGGCGGCGACCCATCCATAATAAATGGTCTGATTCAGGTTAGCGGTGGCAACTCCAACTTATACTTAATGAACCCCGC
>NZ_JACJON010000069.1 GCF_014695585.1 Microcoleus sp. FACHB-831
CTTCTATGACCGGAGATATAAACGAGAATTCTCTGAGATGCACCGATTTTACGACCGCCTGTTAGGGGACAACAGTTAATTTACCTGATTTTGGGCTTAACCGAGAAGTATTGCGATGTATCCTTCTGATGCTAAAGGATCTAAATTACTAGAAGCAGCTAATACATCTTCCCAAGAACTTAAATCAAAACGTTGTACGCATTCCCAATCATATTTAGCAGCAAATATCTCTGGGTTATCCTCTTTTAAGCTAGGAAGGTTTCTAACCCCATGTAAAACAATAGCCGATACTTTAGGACGGACGATAACAATATTGTAAGGCGTGAGTAATTCAAACATGAAACAGCAATCCACATCTTCGGGTAACTGATAACCCAAAGAGTTCCATGTCTGCCAAAACAGCTTGTTGAACGTGAGGTTGTTGTAACTGTTAATAACCCCCTCAGCATCGGGGCTACCTGAAGTAGAAATTTCCCACTTAGAAGAATAAGGATTAAAATACAATACAACTAAGGAACCATCAAGCTTTTCATAGACTTTGGCTGTAGACCAATCTATCGTAGCGGCATTAGGTTCGCCGTAGTTAAAGAACTTATCAAAGGGATAGGAGATGATAGACCAATTTTGATCTTCATCTAAGATAATCCCTCTACATTGCTGCACTACCTTTTCACTAAGGGGCGAGTTGAGGAAATCATAACTAAGCAAGACTAGATTGGGATAAACAGTATGCCTTTTGACTTTAATAAAATATTCTTCTGTAAGACGGTTTAAGCCGTGCTTAGTTAGATATTCAATAAGTTCCATAAACCAGATATTAGCTGTAGCCTGATTATACTACTAATATATTACATAAATTTGTCGTGGGTAATTTTACTCACAGGTGGCAATATGGGTAGAGCGAGTTGCGGTAAAATGCTGACGAGCGATCGCCGAGTCAGTAGATAGCAGTAAAGACGCTGAAAACTAGCGTTTGGGCAGGAGTGTGGAACTTGAGGATATCACTTGCAGACAGATTGCGGCTGGGATTGGCAGTGGGGACGGCACACACAGTAACGTCCCTAGTGCGACTATTAAAGTTGGGTGCGGCTAGCGTCTTACCAGGGCAAATTGCGGGAAGAATTCAGCCAAAATTGTTGCCCCTCTTGTTTCGTCAAGTCAAACGCGGCGTAATTTTTATTGCGGGGACGAACGGTAAAACGACGACATCCCTTCTGCTACGCACCATGTTAGAAAATCAGGGATGGCGGGTGGCGCACAACGCTGCTGGTGCGAATCTGATAAATGGCTTGATGACGGCGCTGCTGGAAAATACCAATCTGGTGGGGAGTCTAGAAGCGGATTACGCGATTCTGGAGGTAGATGAGAATATTGTGCCTCTGGTTTTGCCGCAGGTAGTAGGCGAAGGGTGTCCCCGGTGCTACATTTTGTGCTTAAATTTGTTCCGCGACCAGTTGGACAGATATGGGGAAGTTGATACAATTAGTCGGCGTTGGCAGAAAGCGATCGCGCCTTTACCGCCAGAAACAGTGGTAGTTGTGAACGCCGATGACCCTACCTTATCGTATTTGGGTCAGCAGCTAAACCAGCGGGTATTGTGCTTCGGATTAAATGAACCTGAAGCTTATCTAGATGAAATTCCCCATGCGGTAGATTCTATTTATTGCCCCAGCTGCGGACACTCTCTCGATTATCAGGGCGTCTACCTCTCCCACCAGGGAGATTATAAGTGTCCCAGCTGTGGTTTTCATAGGGGAAAACTCGATATTGAAAGTCGAGAATGGCCGCAAGTTCTTATCGGAATTTACAACAAGTACAACACCCTAGCTGCTGTATTAGCGGCGAAGGAAATAGGGGTTGATCTTGATAAGATTCTAGACACAATTAAAAATTTCCAGGCTGCTTACGGACGCGCTGAGGAATTGACAGTAGGCGGGAAGAAAGTGCGGATTTTATTATCAAAAAATCCGGTAGCACTCAATGAAACTATCCGCGCAGTTAATCAGCAAGGTGGAAGCACAAAACTGCTGGTGTTGAATGACAGGACGCCGGACGGTACAGATGTATCCTGGATTTGGGATGTGGATACTGAGAAATTAGTAGAGAAAGGGGGGACTGTTGTAGTCAGCGGCGATCGCGTCTATGATATGGCTTTAAGAATACGCTATAGCATGGACGAAAATAGTAGCTTGAAATTGATTGTAAAAGAAGATTTGCAAGAAGCGATCGCAGTGGCTTTAGAACACACACCCGCTGATGAAACTCTCCACATTCTTCCCACATATTCAGCAATGTTAGAAGTGCGCGGATTGTTGACTGGAAGGCAGATTTTGTAACTTAGCAAATCCGATGCAAATAAACCCGGCGAATGTAATTTGCGGCTACAAAAAAAAGTCCCCGCAGGCGGGTTTTGGGATTGCAGGTACAATTTCAATCGCCAGCGCACTCCAGTGCATGGAATTTTTTAAATTTAAAACCCGCCTGCGCGGGTTTTGTCTGTGTAGGCGCGATTGAAATCGCCAACTTATAACTAAGAGAAAAAACAGATGGAATTAACAATTGGTTGGCTGTATCCGACGCTAATGAGTACCTACGGCGATCGCGGCAATGTGATATGCTTGCGGCAACGCGCTCAATGGCGGGGGATTCAAGTAAATACGATGTCTCTCGACCAAGAAACACCCGTAGATGATATTCGCAAAGTTGATATATTAGTCGGCGGCGGCGCACAAGACAGACAGCAAGAAATTGTCATGCGCGATTTGCGTGGAGCTAAAGCAGAAGCAATCCGCGATAAAATTGAAGCTGGAACGCCGGGAGTTTTTACCTGTGGTTCGCCGCAACTGTTGGGAAATTATTATGAACCAGCTTTAGGTCAGCGGATTGAGGGATTGGGTTTATTGGATTTTGTAAGTAAGCATCCGGGTGAAGATGCGCGGCGTTGTATCGGTAATGTTGTTTTCGAGATAACAGCGTCGCGATTAGCGGAAGATTTGAAAAAAATGCTGGGAACTGCACCTGTGGTTATTGGTTTTGAAAATCACGGCGGTAGGACTTATTTAGGGAAAGTAGAACCGCTTGGTCGCGTGGTTAGCGGTTATGGGAATAATGGGGAAGATGGGATGGAAGGCGCGTTTTATAGAAATGCGATCGCTACTTATTCTCACGGCCCATTATTACCCAAAAATCCCTTTATTGCCGATTGGTTAATTCAAACAGCATTAGCCGAAAAATATCAAACTGATATATCGCTACAAAAGCTGGATGATTCTTTAGCAACGCAGGCGCGGTCAGCGATGTTTAAAAAGTTGGGTGTTAATTTGCCAGTTCCTAGTTGAAGCGATCGCGCCTTGAATGCTGTTAATTGTTCATAGTTCATAATTCATTGCCAAAAAGCCTGGACTTGGCTATGGGTGCAATTTTTTTATGAGCGACCGCGATCGCTTATTCAAATAACTTTTATTTGGGGAATTCATCCAACTGCACAAATAACCTATAGACAGTGATTGGATAGTGGGTTAAGTTGAAGGAAGCCCCACTAAAAATAATAAGAGAGATCGCGCCATGATTAAACCTTACAATTGTATTCTAGGGATCGCGTTACTGGGGCTAACCACCGTACAAGTTTCAGCCGAGCCAATAAACAAAGTCAACCAGCGCGTACAGTTCTCGCGAGGAAGTACATCTACTACCATTCGGGGGTCGGTTCCCCTGGGCAAAAAAGACACGTACATCTTTCGCGCCCGCAAAGGTCAAACAATAATAGCAGATGTGACTTGGCGGGGAACGCGGGTCGGTAATAGTGACGATTCAGGGCTTTCCGGCTTCACCTTTGTTGAGCCTAGCGGAAAAGCAATCCCAGACCCGCAAGATATTACTTTCTCGGCGATATCAACGGGCGATTATAAAGTTATAGTCGCGCAACCTTACAAACTAACGAGTCCCGCATACACTTTCAAATTAACTATTCGCTAAGTGTCGCTTAAATTTCAGTGGTGCTAACTAGGCTGGTTCAACTGGGTTTATATGTGTATCTAAAAGCCTGCGGTAAATATAGTGAATTATAAAAATCATAGGCGGCGCTGGTTATTGCTATATTTCCACAGGCTTTCTACTTTTATTTCAACACTATAGCTATCTGCTATTTGGTTAACCCAGACTTATTGCTACTTTGGACGTTCGCTATTTTTTCCATAGCGAGTTTCTTGCAAAGAATTACCGATGCCTTGAATAATACCGCGTCCAATTAAACCAATACCTCTACCTATTACTTGCGTTAATAGATAAACAACGCCGCTACCGAGAAAAGTGACAGTTGAACGCAGACGAGGCGCGATCGCATCCCTTATCTCTAGTATCAGCGTAACAGCCACCTGAATACCAGTAAGCTGCTCTAATTCCCCCGTCCGGGGAGCGTAGATAGAGATTTTAACGATACCGCTGCCATTTAATACAAACAAATTATACTTACTTTCAAAGATCGCTGTTGGCTCATTAATATACGCCTCTAAGCGATATTTCCAAGATAAATTATTCCGAAAACGCGCAATTTCTCGCGATGAAAGTAACCTATGGTCGTAAAAGCTTTGCTTAATTTCTTCTACATCAGCAAATTTATTCAGCAGTGGTTGTATAACACCATTAGCAATTTCAATTACTAAGTTTTCTAGTAGTGCTTCTGCTCTGGCGATCGCTTCCGGCGTTCCATATGCGTAAGAAGCATTATCAATTATTAAACTATTTTGAAACAAGCAATAACCAATAAATTCCCCAACCAAAGGTATTTTATCCAAAATTTCCTTCTGGACGATATCAGCATCTTGCAGCAAAGTATTAACTAAATCTAATTCACGCTTTCCTACTTGTAGCGTGTAATATTTGCCAAAAAAATCAGTAGTTGACGACTGCCACAAGTCTTGCAAAATAAGCGATCGCTTGGAGAGTATCCTGCTCGGCTGTACCTGGGAAAAGCGCAACTCATCCAATACATTCTTTAATTTATCCAAAATTAGATAAAGCAGTTCCCGTTTTCTCTCATCCCGAAGAATATCAATTTCCATCGCCACGCCCGTGAAGTTTTCCAGGCCGAAATTAAGCTTATTTAGGGTGGCGTCAAAAAAATTTTCAGTTCTCAGCTCAATTGCAGGCGAGGGGCTAGCCCTTAGAAACAAAGGTGCAGGAGTAGGTTCTCCGCGCGTCCCCATATCCTCTGACAACCTACGACCGACAATCCTTCTGCTGCTGCCTCTAGCCTCTGGTAACAACTGATTCACCAGCCAACGCGCCGCCCGAAGTTCTCGGCATCGTCCTGCAAGGATAAACCACTCTAGCGTCGAAAGATTGGGGTTTTGCAGTTGGGCTGTTAATTCGGTAAGGGTATTATCAATTTGTCGCCGCCCAGAGTCGCCCAGCTTGTCGCGGCGAGAGGTTTGCGTTTGGTATGTGTGGAGGTTTTGGGCGTCTGCAAATTCGATATTCCAGTAGGTTTGCCCGCCCGCCACAGCGCGAAGAGCCGTTACTATGACCGAGATAGCAGTACCTTTGGCGCAATAGCCTTCAACGCCAGTTTGCCTTGCTGCCGCCAGTTGCGGCGCTTCCTCGAACCCGCTGAGTAGAAATATTGGCAAGTTGGGGTAGTAGGCTTTCAGTTCCTGGCAAAGCTGCAAACCTGCAAACTCCCCAGAGGCGCGACACAATCCCAGTTCCAGAATTACTAGGTCGATGGCGTCTTCTGTACCCATAAGAGGGGCGAGAATCTGCAACGCCGCTACACCATTATCAGCACTAGCGACTACTTGCAAGTCGGGAAATGACTCAAGCGCTGTGCGGAGTCCGAGCAGGAAAATGGGGTCATCATCGATCGAGATAATTTTCAAGGGGCGAGTAGCCAATGGGGGAGGTGTTGCGCGATCGCTCATCACAAAAACCTAATTTATACTTAAACCCTGCTTAATAGGTTACTAAGTATTTGGCGATTTCTTGCTGCGATATATAAAAAATTCTTCTGTTGTTCTACAACAAAAACAACAACCTTACTACTAATTACCTGCAAAATCCTATAATTCCTACCTTGTCTTTCTCAGGTTATAGATATCTCTACTACAAACTCTGACCTGAGAGCAATGTTAATATTCCATGCCTTATCTAAGCTGAAGATTGGTTAATAAAGTCCGTAAACTTTAATCTTTTTAAAATCGAGATCCACTACTAAGGCAAAGAAGCCACACTCGTTTACCCTACCGAAATTCACCACGTTAGGGAGCAAAAAATTATAGCTGTACGCAAGCAAAAATTTGCTACTTCTTGAGAAAGGAAATTTAGCTTATGTTAGACAAATTTGTTAAATCAACTGTGATGTCGCTGGGCATCCTCTCCGCCCTTTCCCTGACTTCGCTACTCTTCGGTGGAGTACGTGCAAATGCTGAGGGTACCATTCCCAATCCTGGGGTGGCGAGTCAACCAAATAATAGGGTGACTCCCATAAATCCCCAGTTGAATGAGGGTGGGATGATACAGCCTGCTAATGAAAACGCCCCGACAACTCCATCTACCAATCCATTGAGCCGATATTCTCCAGACCAAGCTCCTATTCTTAAATATGGCAGTAAAGGAGCTACTGTAATGGAAATTCAGGCTTATTTGCAACAACAAAAACTATATGATGGCCCAGTTGATGGCGTATATGGCCCGCAGACTCGCCAAGCCGTCAAATTATTTCAAGAATCTCTAAATTTAAGCGCCGATGGTGCGATTGGGCGTCAAACTTGGGAGGCTATGGTCTTAAGGGCAAAGCGAGGATTAGCTTTAAAAAGTATCCCGCAGCAAAATGTCGCGCAGTAGGACGGTAGAACTAACGCAATTTAACAGGGGATCGAGGAGTGGGGTGGTTGAAATACATTCTCCTACTCACCCCATACCCTTTAACTAGAAAATAAGGAATTTGGCCTCGCTACAAGGGATCGATCGCTTGAGACTGAGTATCATAGGGCGATGTCCCGGCGAGAGCTTTTCGAGCGGCATCGACAGCATCTAGCTGCGATTGCCAGCGAGCGATCGCGGCTTGGGCTTCGTTATATAGTGGCCTCCCGGCGGTAATACTGTAAGCAGTCTGAATGGCTGCGATGAGGCTGCCTTCAGCGGCTAGATTGGCGGCTTTTTCTAAAATAGGTCGGTCCTCAACAATTTGAATTTGGCCAACCCATTCACTAACTGCTGCCTGTGCCTCTGAATACAGCGCTCTTTGCTGTTTAACCTGTCGGGCTGCTTGAATTGCAGCAAGCAAATTTCCTTGAGCGGCCAAACCCTTTGCCAGCTCTAGGATGGGCTTGTCTTCTATGGTTTCAATCTGCCGATTCCAAAGCGCGATCGCAGCTTGTGCGTCTGCTCCCAAAGGTCTATCGCTCTCGATCTTACTTGCTTGGGCAACAGCGGCCTTCAAACTATCAATTGTCCCCGGCCCAGCCAGAAGGTTAGCCTGTGCTAAAACGGCACGATCTTCAATTTGGTGAATTGACTTGCGCCAAGAGGCAATATGGGTTTGGGCTAGTATACGCTTGGGCTGTTTGAGCGCTATTGTCTGAGCCTGCTCAATGGCCAGCTGTAAGGTCAAAGGTTGATCGATACTGGCAATAGCACTGGCAAATTGCAGCTTGATCTGGTCTTGTAACTGAGACTGCCACAGAGCTTTCTGACTCAAGGCTTGCTTGTATAGCGGGCTTTGCGACCCGATCTGACGTACCTCTGTAGTAGCATCAATCAATGCCACTAGAGAATCATCCTTGGCAGCAGATGTGGCGCGAGTCAGCCGAACCCAGTCTTGAGCTTCTTTGTATACCGACGTATCAGCAGGAACGCTTTGAAGTACTACAAGGACACCGGGAAAATCTTGCTCTTTAAACCGTTCTGCCGCGATTTTTACGATTGCACGACTCCAGTTGTTCCTTTCAGCTTGTGCCAGCGAGCTAGCATAGCTTTTGGGCTTTATTTTACCGACCATAGCGATCGCCTGTTGCAACTGTGCCGGAGTATTAGACTCAGCCAAATCCCGTGCCTCTTCGAGTTGCTGCCAAGCCAGTTTTTCCTCTGCCATCTGCTGCATAAGTTGATTCAGCTTAGTATCGCGCCAGTAGCTGATATTCATGCCCAATAGAGCCTGTGCCTTCTGCGAGGCAGTTAGCCACTGTTGCGCTTTCATCGCTTGATAAACTTCGCTAGTAATTTTCTCGCCCCGCTTCCAGTCTTGCTGCCAGTCGGCGAGTTTGGCTTGTGCTTCTGGATAAAGAGGGCTACGGACGGGAATTTTGCGGCTAACAGCGATCGCGCCTTGCAAATCCCCCTGGTTGATTTTCTGCTGCGCGATCGCCAGAATGCTACTAGACCATTCCCCCATCAGCCGTTGAGCCTCTGGGTACAGGGGATGAGTTTCAGGCCAACCGCTAACTAAAGCGATCGCCCCCACCAAGGCTTCTAATTTGCCAGATGCAGCTGCCTGCTGGGCACATTGCAGTCGCTCACCATCAGCCGCTAAGGGCGATATCTTCTGGCAATCGGGTGGCGGTGGCAGCGTTGTCAGCAATAAACCACCTACAACGCCCGTTCCAGCCAAAATCAGGGCAATACTCAGCCACACCAGCGACCATTTCAAAGTGCCGCTAGCCTTTTTAGGGGGCGTTTTCGCAAGGGGCGCTTCCGTCTCTTTTTCCCTAGTAGTTTCTTCAGCGGAGCTTTGTATGGCGGTCTTATATATATTTGCGTCCGTTACTGGCCGGATGACCAGTTTCCGCCCGAGTCGCTTGCGAAACGGGAGGGGTAATCGAACAAGGGAGCGGTGCAATTGTCTTTTGTCCACGGATGCGCTTAACTCTCTGGATGCAATAAATTTTTGATTTCTTAGCTGTGTGTGAGGTTTGAATTATTAGCTTCGTTTGAGTTGAAGCGATTAGTGAGTCATGGTAGGTGGGTGTGGGTAGGCAGTTATTTGTCATTAGCCATCAAGCCTGCGTCAAAAGCCGATAGCTTTTGTCAACAATGGCTGACACTGACAAAGGTACAACTCTAGACAACTACTTTAGGGTATGTGCTATACATTCATACTCTAAAAACTTACGCTAACCGTAGCGCGAAGATATCCGCTTTTCGGGTGGCTATCTACCCCCAAAGGTAATAGTTTTGCTTCACAGCTTGGTTTTTTAGGCGTAAGTCCTGACTTCCCAGGCAAGCAGGCTAACCCGTTGCCCGATAAGAGTGCCTAAAATGACCATAGAGAGCATTTTCCTATGATTGAGGTGGAATGAGTCTGAGCATTCGCCAATGGCTGGCAGAGCGACAAATTGAACTGGCTCAACTGGAACGGCAGGCGGCACCCCTGCCTCCACAAGATGCCCGATTAGCTGGTGTTGCCTTTCGCATTGCCCAAGACATGGCAAGCAAGAGCCTGACTCCTTTGGATATTAGTGCCTTGGCAGAAGTTTTGGAACTGCCCTTGGGGGCGGCCTGGAAATGGGCAGAGCCAATGTCCACCCTGAGTGTCTGGTTGCTGCACGTCCTGAGCCGGAAAAAGCCCTTGAGGCGTAATGAAGGAACATGGCTGACTTTTCAAGTCGCTTACCTAAATGCCTTACAAGGGATTTTAGAGCAAGAATCTCAATTGAGAAGACCTTGGCTGAACAGAGCGATGCTTGCAGCTGGGACAGAAGCAGGCCAACCTCTTAATGACCCGCAGTTGCAGCATCTTTGCCAAACCCTGCGCCCCGGACGGCTGAGCGACTCTCAGGCCGAGCAAGCCCTTACTCTGATGGGTTCTTCATTTTTGGTGCAGCAGATGAACAGCACGGGGATCGCTTGGTTTGTTGCCAATGGTGCAGAGGAAATTGAAGCCAGATTGCTGATACAACGCTTAAGCCACTCACTACCTGGTTATCTCACAGATGCGATCGCCTCTAATGCCCTGCCTCTGGCACAACTGCAAAAGTTTGCCCGCTTAGGAAATTTAGCAACTTTTAGAGATGCGCCCCCTGTTGTAAATATTAACGACAGCAGTTTTGAGTACCTCAACCCGTTCGCTAGCAATTCTGAGTTACCATCATCCTCAAACTCAGCGAATAAAACCTTTCCTCTCAACCTGCACCGCGAACGCTACAGGGCTTCGCTGATTAAATCCCTTTCTTCCCCGCTTTTGGGAGAACCATTTGCCCTGAAAGATTTATACGTTTCTCTTAAGGGGCGAGAGGATAAACGGGAATTGGAAATTCCCAGTTCCCAGTTTCCATTACCGTTTATTCTCAGAGCAGTACCAGATAGGCTCGATCGCCAATCTGGTGAACCAGTTGATTTAATGGATTGGGCGATCGCTCAATTGGCAGATACGACCACTATCGCTGTTATTGAAGCGCCCCCTGGCTGTGGCAAGACCAGTTTCTGCCAGATGTTTGCTGCCCGCGTCGCAATGGAGCTTTATCCCAACTGGATGCCGATATCGATCCGATTGCGCGATGCTCCATTAGGGCGATCGCTAGAACATACTCTAGACAACGCTTTTCCCATTGCTCGCTTCAGCGATCGCGATGGCTGGCTTTCCACAGCGCACCCCCCTTGTTTGCTCATCCTCGATGGCCTTGATGAAATGCCCCATTCTCCCCAGACAGGGCGTTATGTTGAGGCTTTCCTTGACCAGCTCGTGCGGTTTCAGGCCCAGGATACTCCCCGTCACAAAATTATTCTTACTACCCGCAGCGGTGATGGAAATTCTCCCTTACACTTCACAATTCGCCATTCGCCTTATTTACGCCGAATTGCGATCCAATCCTTAGATCAAGATGAGTTTAAGCAGTGGTTTAAGCAGTGGTCGAAGCTGCAATCTAAATCCATTGCCCAAACCTATTTTTCCTTTTTGAAACAAGGCGGAGTATTTCGCAAATCGCCCCAAATGGATGATGTGGCTGCCCTCGCTCGGATGCCTCTGATATTAGTATTGCTAGGTTTTTTACATCGAGACGGCTTGATTGACAGCAGCATTTTTCGCATCTCTCCCTCTCAAGCCAAATTTGAAATTTACGATCGCATTTGTCGATGGCTAATTAAGGGCGATGAGGATGAAAGTGGCACTAGACCCTTAGTGGTCAAAGACGGTCTGGCTCATGCTTGTCGCAGTCCAGAAGCGATCGCCAATCTCCTTGATGGTCGCACCCCCCAAACCCTCCGCCACCAAATGCAAGCCGCCGCAAGAGCCATTCTTCAAGGCGGAAACCACTATATACCTCAATCAGCCCTGAAAAGTCTACTTTCTGGCGATGCCGACCTGCCAGCTTTTTTCTTCAGCAAGGCTGATTTTGTAAAAGAGGATATTCGCCATAACCCAGAATCTAGAAGCCAAAATTGCATCCAGTTCTCTCACCCAAATCTAGGAGAATATATTTGTGCTGAGGAAATAGCTTCCCAGCTAAAATTGCTGACTCAACAAATTCCTTTGCAGTATGGCGAAGTTGGCTTTGTTATAGACTCGCCAACCAACTTAGCTTCACACATTTACGCCTTGCTCGGTTATGGTTTGCTGTCCCCAGAAATAGTAGAACTTACAATCGAGCGATTGCGCCGGGAGGCGGTGCGTCACCCGCAGGAATTTTCCTTTTTAGTTCTTTTTGAACGCTTAAATAGTTTCTATAAATCTTACGGTCGAGGGCGCTGGCTAGATACGGGAATCGCTCACCAAGAGCAATCGCGGTTGCAAGCACGAGGCAATTTACTAAATACCTTACAAGTCGATGCAGCTGTTGGAATAAATGTATTTGTATTGCTGTGCGCGATCGCCAGAGAAGCGAAGGCTCCCTTCTGGCCTTGCGGGAATCCTTCCCTAACTGGTGAGTTCGATCCCAACTTATTGCTAACTTTAATCGGTCGCACCGCTGTACTGTCTCCAACTGCTTTTTGGCAGACGGCGCGGAGTAGTCTGATGTCTTTGCAGCTAGCTGGAGCCTGTTTGAATCGCGCTATGCTAGCTTCTGCCAACCTCTGGCAAGCCAATTTGTCTGCTGCTGAGTTAATCGAAACAAATTTCGTGTCTGCGAACCTCCAAGAAGCCAATTTGTCTAGAGCAAATCTTGTCGGTGCCTGCTTGCAGGGAGCTAATCTCTCCGGAGCATGGCTAGAAGGGGCTGACCTTTCAGGTGCTAATCTCCAAGGAGCGAATCTAACTTTGAGCCAAGTACGCAATGCCTGCCTATTTCAAGCGCAGTTAGATGAAGAAACCAGAGATTTTGCTTCTTTAAACGGAGCTATTTTTTCTCTAGAAGAGTTTAACACTTACAACCGACTATATTTCTCTCGTCTTACCAGCAGTGGAGAAGAAAATACTTCTTTTGTAGAGAACGGCCTTGTAAATACAGACTTTAAATCAACCCTATCTCGGATTGCGATCGCCGAAGGCGAAGCTATCTTGCCCGTTGATTTCGAGGACGAAGAAGCAAGCGCTCCAACGATTAGGATAGAAAGTTCCGACAACGGTAAACTACTATTGCCTGATGAGCCTTACAACTATCCCAGCCTCGATCCAACTCTTGTAGAAAATCAAGACTCTGGCAACTTGTAGCTGTTAATTGTTACTTTATATTGGTCGTTTAAGAGGTAGAAGTTTAAATAATTTTAAACTCATAACTCCTTACTTTTTTCTAACAAACTATTAACTAACCAATGGCTAATTTAGCTAATTGCTTTCAGGCAAACGATAGCCGTAAAAGTCAATTTGATAGTCCGTTATCCGCACTCCGGTTTGTTGCTCAATTTGCTCGATCAAATCTTGCGGAAGTTGCACGTAAACATCCAAAATTTGTTTTGTATCTAAGCAATTGACGTGGCTGTGAGTGTCGCTGATGTTGCCGTACAATCGTCCATCCGAACGCTCAATACACTCAATAATCCCCTGACAAGATAGCGCTTCTAAATTCTGGTACACTGAAGTGTGACCGATATCTTTTCCTTGCTGATTCAATCGGTCGTAAATTTCTCGCGCAGATAGGTGTTCTTTTTCTTGCCAGAGCAGTTCCAGAATGAAACGACGCTGACGGCTCAAACGCATACCTTGAGCCTGACACCGATTTATTGCATCCTCTAAAGATCTAATAGGTTTGCTTTCTGCTGCTTCTTTTTGCATAATTTATCGTTCAAATAAAAATCCCTAACTAACTCAGGTTGGGGTGTTGACAAGCTAACCCGAACTCATAACAATTTTAGCTTAGATTTCTTAAACCTACCTTATTGGTATGACGATCGCCATCACGCTCAATTCTGATTGCCTGCATAATTTGGATTTGTCGCCAGTGCAAACAGAGATCGACAAGCTAAAGCACTCTGGGGCGATCGCCTCCCAAGAGCAGCAGCTTAGTTTTTCAATAGACTATCCGCGCGAACCCTCAGACCCCCGCGAACTCTCAGAAATCCCCGAAGTGCGCTTGTGGTTTATTCGTCTAGATGCCAAATATCCCTGGTTGCCGTTTTTGCTCGATTGGAAAGCGGGCGAACTCGCCCGCTATGTAGCTATGCTCGTGCCGCACCAGTTTAGCCCCAAAGAAGGCATCCAGTACAATCCAGAAGCTCTGGAAATTTTCGTTATGAAGAAGGTTTTTATCTTGAGTGACTGGATGCAGGAGATGGGAATTCCCAGTCAATCTAGGCTCAAATCAATGACTCAGCTATTGGGTTACGAAATCGATGATGCCTTTTTTGAGTTAATTAGTTCTCAGAGATCCTCAGAATAAAAAATGAGGTGGCGAAACCAGGTTGGAGGTTTAAATCGCTAGTAAGAATTAATAGACAATTTTTTTGGTTCGGTGGGTTAGCGACAGCCTAACCCATCGAACCTTAAGAAGCTTAATCCTGATGCTGTAAAATCCACTCCACAGCAGCCGCTAAATCTGGGGCAATATAGTCTGGTTGCGTGTGGTGCTGGTACTTGCCGCCCAGTACCTCCAAGCCAAAGCCAGTCTGCACCAAAATACCGACGCAGCCAGCGTTGTGCGCCATATCCACATCGGTTGCCTTATCACCAACCATAAAACTGCGGCTAAGGTCTAGATCGCGATCCCAAGCTGCTGCCACAAGCATCCCTGTATTAGGCTTTCGCCAGGTACTCCAACGAGTAAATGCTGGATTAGTTCCTCCTTCTGGTGGACTGAGATAAGGGCAGTAGTAGAGTGCATCTAACTTTGCCCCGGCTTCTGCTTGTAGCAAGTTGCAAAGACGCTGGTTGAGGGCGTCCACATGGCTGGCTGGGTAGTAACCGCGTGCAGGGCCAGACTGGTTGGAAACCAGACAGCAAAATAGCCCCAGGTCGTTTAACTTGCGTACAGCCTGAGCTACACCGGGTATGAGGTGTAAATCCTCTACGCGGTGTATGTAACCTGCTTCCACATTAAGGACGCCATCGCGATCGAGAAATACAGCAGGTTTAGCCACGCCAAATTTGCTCTAAAACGTCTGCGGGCGGGATGTCTGCGATCCAACGGGTGGGGGATTGCAGGCCAACGGCGCGATCGCTCTTTTGCAGCAATTTGTCGGCGTTGGTAGGGCCAAATAAGGCGATCGTGTACGTCCCGACGGCTAGAGCCAGATGCATTGGCGCACTATCAGTACACAGCATCAAATTGGCACCTGCTATCATCGCCGCCAACTTGCCAATGTCCGGCGGCGATGTCACATTTAGGTTGGGTATTGACTGCATCAACTCGCTGACAAATGCCCCATCCTCCGGGCCTTTGAGAATCGTAATGGGCAGATTGGGCTGTCGCTCTTGGATGTCTTGAATAATCTGCTGCCATTTTTTGGCAGGGTAGATTTTATCAATCCCTTTAGCCTGAGCCAGGGCGCTAGATCCGCCATGAATCATAACGTAGCCGTCTTGAATTCCCAGCCGCTTCTTTTCAGCTTCAGCCCAGTCGATATCTTTTTTGGGGAGGGTGACGGCTAGGGGGGGGCAAGGTGAGTTAACGTCTAAACCTTGCAGCAGGTCGTGGTACATGTGGGCGGCATACTGCTCGGGTTTCAGGGGTACTGGGTTGGTGAGAAAAAGCTTACCAGCGCCAGCATAACCAATCCGGGTGGGAATACCAGTTAGCCAGAGGAGTAGACCCACTAACCAACTTCGCCCCAAGGAGAGAGCGATATCGTACTCGCGATCGCGGATTACTCCTAGTAAATTACCCCAATCCGCCAGCCCGTTGCGGTCTTTAAAGTCATAGGTAATAACATCACTAACAGACTTGCAGACCCGGTAGGCTCCCTTTGCCCTGGGTTCCGCAACGACATCAATTTGGGCATCAGGATAATACCGCTTCAGGTCATCTAGGGTCGGGAAGAATAGAATTTGATCTCCTATTCCGCCAGGAACAAGGGCCAGTATTCGCATCGCTATTGATTCAGCTTACTTGTCAGCTTAATTGTAGGATGTCCTCAGTTTTCCATAAAGAGGTAGACTATGCTCAATTTCGTAAATTCGCCCCGAAAGTCTCAAGCAACTCTTATCCGATTCTCGGCTTTTAGAGAGCTGCTAAGCTTTCAGCAGTCGCCACCCGCGCCGCCCATTTCGATTTTGCATGGCAAAACCCTAGCGACTACTGATGTTTAGAAATTTAGTTTTACGTTTAAAACCAGCTCAGCAAATATCACGCAGGAATTGTCCCCACACTGCTCAAAAATTTTTGTCTGTTGAGCAATGTGTCCCAGATAGCATTCCTTACTTCTGGCCGCTTGTACTTATATTTACTCAGGTCGCGGTAAATAATGGTTGCTACTGGCTCTAATTCATAAAGGTCTAGGCATTTCTTAATTATTCTTTCTACTGCTTTCTGCCAGCAGGCAAACATCCGGTAGCTGAAAAATCGACTGCGCTTCTTCCCGCTATCGTCAACAAATACTATGCAGACGCAATTCCAAAGGCAGTTGGGTTGTTTGGCAATGCGGCTAATAGATATTCCCAAAGCTTCTGCGGCGTCTCTTTTTGTCAGATTCCATAACCCTGTGTAAATTAAGCTGCCAAGGGTAAGATCTTGTTGAGGTTTACTTTTCGTTGATTTCGGATGTGCCATACCAGGAACTGGGAATTGGAGACGCTGATTGACTACAGTCAGATAAGACACTGAGGAAAAGACAGTCTTGATGCACCCAAGGCGGGAAGTAAAGCTGTCTTTTTGTCTTGCACCTATCTATGAGTATACGCATAGAAGTTGCATTTGTCAATGCGTAAGCGGATATAAATGTGACTATGCCTAGAAAGAAACTCAAGGAAAACCCAGAAAATATGCCAGTGTTGCGGCGGCTGCGGGAAGCTGTTGGTTTAACACAGACAGAACTGGCGAAGCGAATTCCCGACAAAACAAGGCAAAAAACGCTAAATCAGTCGGTTATCAGTAGGTGGGAGAGTGGGGAGGATGAGCCAGAACTGACGATTCCCCAGATGAAGGCATTATGTCGTGCCTTGGGTATAGCTCTTGACCAGCTACCCGATGACTTTGGCCCGCCAGCGCCTAGCGTTGGCTTGGAGTAGTGCGGCGCGGGGAGGGATGCGATCGCATCCCTCCTGCTAAAAACTAAAAAATAAGCGTTGACAAACTAAGCCGGGGCTAAGTTTCACGGTACGCAGCCTGCTTACAATGAACGATGAACAACGAAAAACGAACAACGAAGTGCATTTATTAATTCCAGCAGCAGGCATGGGACGGCGCATGGGGAGCGATCGCAATAAACTGCTCCTAACTTTACTAGGCAAGCCTTTAATTGCTTGGACTCTAGCCGCCGCCAACGCCTCGCGTCACATCGCCTGGATTGGCATCATCTGCCAACCAGACGACGAATCAGATTTAAAGGATATCCTCGCTGAGGTATCTCTAACTAAGCCAGTGCAGCTTGTTACAGGTGGCGCAACGCGCCAAGAATCTGTTTACAACGGCTTGCAGGCATTACCAGCCGCCGCCGATAGAGTGTTGATTCACGACGGCGCGAGGTGTCTGGCAACACCAGATTTGCTCGACAGGTGTGCCTTGGCAATTATGGATTGTCCTGGTTTAATTGCTGCTGTGCCCGTGAAGGACACTATCAAAATTGTCGATAAGGCTGGGTTAATTAACAGTACGCCGGATCGGAATTATCTATGGGCGGCGCAGACACCGCAGGGATTTGATGTCAATTTGTTGAAGCAATGTCACGATCGAGGTCGGGATAACGCTTGGGAAGTTACAGACGATGCGGCTTTGTTTGAAAAATGCGATTTGCCCGTGCGGATTGTAGAGGGTGAGGAGACTAATTTAAAAATAACAACGCCTGTAGATTTAGCGATCGCAGAATTTATTCTACGCCAGCGACAGGGAATTTGAAACTCAATAGACCTTTTGCAAAAATCCATGAATGACCCCTCCCCAGCCCTCCCCGCGAGTTCGGGGAGGGGGCAAGATTTCAAGTTTTTCCCCCCTTGATAAGGGGGGATTAAGGGGGGTCTAATCTAAGGTTATAAGCACGTCATCTCCCTCAATTGTTACGGGAAAAGTTTTCACTCCGAAGCGCGCTGGAGGAAAAGTTACTTCGCCAGTTTTAACATTGAAATGTGCGCCGTGTTTTGGGCAGGTAACGATGTCTCCATTTAGCCTACCTTCGCCTAACGATCCGCCTCGGTGCGTGCAGGTGTCGGCGATCGCATAAAAATTACCTTCTACGTTAAATAAGGCTATGCTCTGATCTTCCATTTCTATCGTCGTTCCCGTTCCCGGCGATAGATCGCTTGTCATTGCAATCTTGACCATATTTGACATGAGAAATACTCCTGCTGTTCGCCACTGGGATTAATATAACAAGCGCGATCGCATGATTTATTATCCACCCCCGTTGTGTTATTAAAAATTTTAATTTTTGAATATATTGAGGAACGTCAGAGAATTTTGACATTTCTCTACTGTTCTTATGCCTGGGTTATGTTGATGTTTATTGGGGTTGGGGGTTTGAGTATATTTGACCATATTTGGGGTGAAGTATTATTAACGTTGTTAATTGTTTGAAGCGTTGAATTATGGATAGAGAAGAATTGCTCAGAAGATATGCTGCTGGGGAAAGAGATTTCTCTGGAGTCTCCCTGCGCGGACTCGATTTCAGCGATTGCGATTTGAGTGGGATCAATTTGAGTAATGCCGATCTTGAGAGTACGGAATGGGAAGGAGCTGATTTGAGTGAGGCTAACCTTAGTGGCGCTTTCCTCGCTTACAGTGGGCTGAATAATGCCAACTTGACTGAGGCCAATCTCAGCCGTGCGAGGCTGCAAGACTGTGCGTTGAGTGGAGCTAATTTGACTGATGCTTGTGTCCGAGGAACTCTATTTGGGAATGAACCCCATCTGAAAAGAGCTAATTTGACTGGTGTTGATTTGAGCCAAGCCGTGATTGATTTGCCTGGAGGAATCGATAACCCCAGAATTGATAATGCTATTTTGTGTGATACCACTCTCCCCAATGGAGAAAACTAGACTATATAATTCCTCATTAGGGTGGTATTGCCCACCCTAAAACTATATTTTAGAAGTATTATTTGCGTTGTTAATTGTTTGAGGTGTTGAATTATGGATAAAGAAGAATTGCTCAGAAGATATGCTGCTGGAGAAAGAGATTTCTCTGGAGTCTTCTTGCGCTGGCTCGATTTCAGTGATTGCGATCTGAGTGGGATCAATTTGAGTAACGCCGATCTTGAGAGTACGGAATGGGAAGGAGCTAATTTGAGTGGGGCTAACCTTAGTGGTGCTTTCCTCGCTTACAGTGGACTGAATAATGCCAACTTGACTGAGGCAAATCTCAGTCGTGCGAGGCTGCAAGACTGTACCTTGAGTGGAGCTAATTTGACTGATGCTTGTGTCCGAGAAGCTATCTTTGGGAACGAACCCCATCTGGTTGGAGCTAATTTGACTGGTGTTGACTTGAGTCAAGCCAGAATTGATTTGCCTGGAGGAATCGATAATCCCAGAATTGCTGATGTTATTTTGTGTGACACCACTCTCCCCAATGGAGAAAACTGGACTATATAATTTCTCGTTAGGGTGGTATTGCCCACCCTACAACTATCTTTTATTGGTTATCAACTTTAAGCGGTAATTTTGCAGCATCGAGATTGATAAACGGTAACGCACCATTTCCCCCCAAAACGGTAGGGAAATGCCCATCCCATTTTTCTATCGCTTGCTTTTGCAGTAGCACTGGTGTCAATGTTTCGCGCTGCAATCTTTGCGCTTCTGCTTGTCCTTTGGCACGGTTAACTTCAGCTTCTGCCTCTTTTATCGCTTTCAACGCTACAAATTCTGAACGTTTTGCATCTTGTTCTGCTATCTGTTTCGCTTCCACTGCTTCGCTAAAGCGATCGCTAAAGTGAACGCTTACTAGCGAAATATCATCTACCCCAATATTGTAGTTAACTAACCGTGACGTTAATGCCTCATCTACGCCTGCTTTTACTTCTCCCCGTTTTGTAATAATTTCCTCAGCAGTGTATCTTGCCATCACCGCTTTTAACACTTCTTCAACTGCTGGATTGATAATCCTCTGGACAACTTCGTTGGCGTCACCAATTTGTTGGAAAAGGGCATTTGCTTTCTCTGGAACGATGTGCCAGTTGAGCGCGACATCGGTGTATACGTCTTGGAGATCTTTAGACGCCGACTTCGCCGGAATTTGTTCTTTTTGCACGCGCACGCTTAACTTTTGTACTGAATTTACGATTGGAATAATTGGGTGTATCCCTTCTCCCAGTACTTGAGCTTGCACTTTACCAAACTCCATTACGACCCCGCGTTCTCCAGCGTTGACTATTACGAACGGCTTGAAGAAAATACCTAGTAGTAATAGCAATAGAGCAAGAATGCTCACAACATAAAGACCATTATTTGATTTCATACTATTTTTAACGCTTTTCTATGCTGCGCCTAATATTTGGATAAAAAAGATAAGGCACGGGCATCATGCCCGTGCCTGTCAATACTCTTATATTAAACTATAATTAAAAGAAGTTGTCAAGCCAACTTATTGGAAATTTTAGTTAAATTTAGAGATTAAAAATTCAGCGTTAAAAATGAAAAATAGAGGGGAGGGTTGAAAGGTTTAGTTATCGAAATTAAGGGAAGTAATTAATACGGAGGATTACGTTTAGTAATGAAAATTAACCAACGTCATGAATGGCCGTTAACAGCAGAGGAAGCGATCGCCATACAGCAACAACTTAGCCCAGAGGTAATAACAGAAGATCGGTTGGGAACAGTAAATTACGTTGCTGGTGTGGATGTAGGGTTTGAGGAGTCGGGTTCGATATCGCGTGCAGCAGTAGCGGTTTTGAGTTTTCCAGAATTAGAGTTGAAAGAGAGCGCGATCGCTCGTCGTCCCACAACGTTTCCCTACGTTCCTGGATTTCTCTCATTCCGAGAAATTCCAGCCGTCCTGGATGCCCTAGAAAAAGTCAGCATCACGCCTGATTTGATATTATGTGATGGTCAGGGAATCGCTCATCCCCGCAGGTTTGGTTTGGCTTGCCATTTGGGATTGCTAGCAGATGTTCCTACCATTGGTGTAGCTAAATCTTGGCTAATTGGACAGCATGGGGAATTGCCGAACGAGCGCGGGGAATGGAAACCAATGCGGCATCGTGGCGAAATAATTGGTGCTGTCTTGCGAACTCGCAACGGCGTTAAGCCAGTGTATGTCTCAAGCGGCCATCGAGTTAGCTTACCGACAGCAATTGATTATGTTTTGCGCTGTACGCCGAAATATCGTCTGCCAGAAACAACCCGCATTGCCGACAAATTAGCATCTGGATAAACTGCTTCGCATCTAAGCACCTGGTAATTAGGGTAAAGAGGAATTCGTGTTGCTGATAAAAACTTGTAACCTGACTTATTACAGCAGCTAAGAAGTGAGATTACAATAAAAGATAAATCAGCAACTTCTTCTTTCTTCATCCCTTGAAAATATCAATATTATTATAAGTATTTAGCGCGTAATCTAGTAATTTGTGTCTATGTTTTAGTAAATTTTGACCTGCCTTAAATTATATTTTTATGTTTATTAATCTAAATAAAATTATAGTTAGTTCCCCTATTTAAATTAATTTCTTAAATGTGTAGGTTTATAAAGATGCCTGAACTAACTTTAACGTGGACAGAAAACAAGATTACAAGAATTGAGAAACTTAACGACAAACAGCCTAGCAAATTTACTGGCACATTTCGGCTCGGTCGAGATCCAGCTCAGTGTGACATTATTATCAGCGACCCAACAGTATCCGGTCTGCACGTAGAAATCTTTTTTAATCAGCAGCAGCACTGCTTTTTCTTGCGGAATCTACGACCAACTAATCCACCTGTAGTAGATGAACGAAGTATCATCCAAGATCAAGCCCCCTTAAAGGAGGGTAGCTGCATTTATTTAGGACAAGTAGAGATTAAAGTTGCGGCGGTTTCTGTGGGGGCTAGTAGAGTTGAACCCACGATTGTGATGCCACACAAGCCATCTGAAAACTTGGCAGTTAATCATCCTTTAGAATTGATGAAAATAGATATTGATGAAAATAAAACCTCTCAACTGGTTGCTGAAATTATAGACACAGATTACTTCCAGCAGTTACAGCAACTAGCGCACCAGTTTAGGGATAAAAATGCCCAAGCTTTTAGAGAAAAAGCAGAACAAACTTCTAGCGAGGTCGATCGAGAAGCAAATGCTTCTCAACCCACGCAGCCATTGCCAACCCTTCCCCCACAGTCGGAGGCTAGCGGCGTTTACGGCTCAATGTGCCCCCACTGCCATCACGTATCACCATATAAGCGGGATTTGTGGTGTACGAAGTGTGGCACGTCCCTAGCCGCAGCAGCAAAAGTTTTAATGAATCCTAGCGGCTAGTAGCGAGATGGGGAGATATTTGTAGTAGAGACGCGCTATAGCTCGCATTTCTACTACAAACGCTATCTGGGGCTGTACTAGGTTTTAGAAAAATTGCGTAGTTTTACGGAGTTTCCTTTGCTATCAGTGAAGACTATTGATATAGGTCTTAATGGGTTGCAGCTGGGAGGGAGAAACCAAATACCAATCCTAACCAGTAGACGATTCACAGAGGAGCGATCGCCCCTCTTCTTGCTTCGGCAAAGTAAATTTCCTTAATCATCTAGCTCTGAAAACTTTAAGTAAAATTTATCATGTAATATTATGTCGCTAAATTTAGTTTTAAACCCAGAATTTTATTAAAATATATTCGACAGCCAAAATTGTCTGTTCTAAGCAGTAGTAATTCTACTAATAAGCATACTTCTCATCTGAAGTATTTAGGTAAAAATTCAGGGATAAAGGCAATGAATGAAATTACTTTAACGTGGACAGAGAACCGTTCGGTGAAAACACAGACCATCCAAGACCAACAGATCGGCAAATACCCTGGAACTGTACGGATTGGTCGCGATCCAGCCCGATGCGATATTATTCTGCCCGAACCAACAGTATCCGGGCTGCACGTAGAAATCTTTTTTAACCAGCAGCAAGGCTGCTTTTTCTTGCGGAACCTGCGCGAAAGCAATCCGCCGATGGTAGATGGGAAAAACATTATCAAAGGCGAAGCCCCCTTGCGACAGGGTAGCACTATTTATTTAGGACAAATGGAACTTAAAGTTCTTGCTGTAACTCTTGCCTCTAATGGCATTCCTGCAACAATTGTAATGCCGCAATATCAAGGGCGGGGTATTAACCAGCCGTTAGCCCCAGTTGCCCCGGCTTATGGTTTGCAGTGCCCCAATCACAAATGCGGTAAAAGTTCGCCCTATGCGCTGGTGAATTCAGGGTGTCCTTGGTGTGGCACATCTCTAGCAGCGGCAGCAAGTATTTTAATGGCTCCCGCAAGCCCTTAATAGTTCGTGTTGGAGGGGCGAGCGATAAAAATAAATATAAATTCCCCAATTGTGAATTATGAAAAGGGTAGTTCCCCAAATGCAGCATTCATAATTCATCATTTACCCCCACTCCCGACTCCGCCTCTTCCCCTCAGCCCTAACAATAAGCGATTAACCCGAAGCGACATGAATCCAAGTTCTATACAAATTCAGCTGAGTTGGGAAGAACCAGCAACCGGAGAACGACGAGAACCCACGCTATCGCTCCCAATTGCTCTGGGAAGAGAGTTTAATCAAATGCCAGAAGAAGTGGGGGGGCGTCGCGTCGCTAGGATAATCCTCAATAGTCTTGAGGTGTCCCGCTTTCATGCCCTGATTGACGAGGGGCAGGGTGGCTTGGTTGTAATTGACCAAAACAGTAGTAATGGAACGTTAATCAACGGTCAACGCCACAAGCAAAGCGTGCTAGCTAACGGCGACACGTTGCAAATTGGCCCGTACCAAATGAGCGTGAGGTTTGCCGCTCGTACACCAGCACCAGCGTCGCCTCCCTCTGGCAATTCGCAGATTTTCTTTAACCCAGATACGGGGATTCCAGACCCCAGAGCAGCCCAGCCTCAAGGGGTAGCAAGACAAGTACAAAGCAGCGGTTTTCCGCCGCAGTCTTTTCAAGCTATTCAGGTTGAGGTGCAAGACTTGCATGCGACCGGGCTACCAGTGGAGGAGTTTGACTATGCAGCAATTGGGGCTGGCTTGGGTAGTTTTATTTGGGCGGATTTGCTGAGAATTTGTGGGGTAAAGCGTCAGCAGATTGTGGCGCTAGGCATGGAGGAACAGCCTTATGCCCGTTACAAACGACTTTGCCTAAATTCCCAGATTCCCTTGCACGAGAGGCTGCGGTCTAATTCTGATTCGTGTCCGGATAATATTTGGGGATGGCCTAGTTATGCGTTGCGCGAGGCGTGGCGAGATTTCTTTAGTGGGAAGGTGGGGGATTCGTTTAAATATTTGTGGCAGGTATTTGCTGAACCGACGTTTGCCCAAACTTATACGCCGCGTGCTGGGAATGTGTTTGATTCCTTGGATAGAGAGGCGAGACGGATTGGGTGGGAGCAGATATTTCGCTATGCTAGGGTGCGGGCTATTTGTAAAACTACTGATGGGCGTTACGCGATCGCCTACTCCGGCCAAGGGCCGCGCAACTATGCTTTTGTCATAGCCCGTAACATCCACATAGCGACTGGCTACCCAGCAATTCAGTTTTTGCCAGATTTGCAAGCCTACCGGGAAAAAACTAGCGATTTTAAGTCTGTCGTGAATGCGTATGAAGAGCATAACCACGTATACGAACACTTAGAACGCAACGGTGGAACCGTGCTGATTCGGGGGCGGGGGATTGTGGCTTCGCGGATTGTACAACGAATTTATGAAGCGCGACACAAAAACAAGAATATTGCATTGCTGCATTTGATGCGATCGCCCAAACCCCAAGGGAACAAATTCGGTTCCTCCCAGCGTCAGGTGGAGAACCACTACGAATTTCAACCGTTTAACTGGCCAAAAGCCTGCTGGGGAGGCGAATTGCGCGTCATGTTAGAAAAAGCAGACCCACAAACGCGATCGCGTTTTCTGGCAGACTGGGGCGGTACTACGACAGCCAACCGCGCGGATTGGCGGCACATCGTCCAAGAGGGTCTAACTCAAGGTTGGTACAAAATTGATTTCGGTGAAGTTATAAAAGTTGAGCGCAACCCGCAAAACCGTCTGATTACTTACATCCAGGAGAAAGAGTTCGGGCAAACAGAGCTAGCAGCTGACTTTATCATTGATGCTACTGGCCTCGATGCTAAGGTGAAGGCTAGTCCGCTCCTTGAAGACTTGGCGACGCATTACAGCCTCCCCATCAATCAGCTAGGTCGTCTGGTAGTGGCAAACGATTTTGAACTCGTGGAAATGCGCCAATCTAGGGGGCAAATGTATGCTGCGGGTGCTATTACATTGGGCGGGCCTTACGCCGCCGTCGATAGCTTCTTGGGCTTGCAGTACGCTGCCATTTGTTCGGTCTATAGCCTTGCAGCCGCACGCGCTCCTGGCCTACACCGATTGAACGCCCTCAGTTCCTTTGGGCAGTGGATGAAGTGGGTGACTAACCAAGCTCCTTGTTAAAAACTACTTAGAGCTTAGCAATCAGTTTTTCAGCGCTAAGCTGAATTATTTTTACTTTCATATTTATATGTGTATAAATTCATGTTTTCTATAAAAAAGCTAGTTTTTATATAGCATAAGTTCATAATAACTTCAAAATTGGTACTTAGTAATATATAGATTATTAGAACTATCAATTAAAAATTTACAGTAACTACTATCTTCTTCATAGTTACTTTATGTTGTTCGGGTTATACTTGCTTAAGTCCAGCAAGACCGCAATTATAAATAACAAAATTAAGTAATTGCAGGGAGAATTACTGACTAAGTAACTGGCTGGGCGATCGCACTAACAACATTGGGGACAATGAGTGCAAATGCATAAAAATATCAACGAATCTTTGCCAAAATTCAGACGATTCAAATGCAGAGAATCAGAACCGGACAACACCTATCTACTGGAAGATTTGACGCTGAAGCTGTTAGCTAACCATTTGGGAATTGGTTGTATTGCCGATCCAGTAGAGGCCACTTCTATTTCTCAACTAACAGGGGTTGTGGTCGTGGGCAACTCGCATTGGGCGAGATGCCGCTCTAGTCTACAGGTGGGGAGGACGTATGAAGGGTATTTGCAGGACGCAAAACTGTATATGCTGCCCGAACTGAAGCTACAAAATAAATGATGCGTGCGTGCAATCAAATGGTTGGCGGCGATCGCCCCTCGTTCCCAAGTAAGTAAAAGACGTGGATGTTGAAGTAATGACAGCTAGTAACTAGCAAACAACAAATAGCAGCCAATAAAAAACGATCGACTCTATACAAAGCGATCGCAGCAGGAGTGGCTCGTAAAAACCGAGCCTCTGCATAAATGAGTTTTCTACAACCTTCTTGCCCAGCGGCTAGTCCGCCAGATGGTAAAAAATAAAACGCTACCAATCAACGCCCCAAGGTTCCATTTAACAGAATTTTTGAGCAGGGCAAAGCGCTGATTCGAGCGAGCTTCTTCAGCTTTGGTAGGTAGCTCCTGCTTAGCAGTAGCAATTCTGGAAAGGATTTCGCTTTTCAGTTGATCCGGCTTCTGGCTATCGACTGGGATTCCTATGCGATTCAGTTCGATTGCAATAGTCTGTATGTTTTCCGGCGTGCCTTGGTTTACTTGCGTTTCAATCTGCTGTAACTGGGACACTTGTTGCTGAAGCTGGGCACTAATTTGGCTGTTATTTTGGTTATCAATCCGTAAAGTGCCCGAAATTCCCAAAGGAACCATTAAGAAAAATAACAGCCCGAGTAGTAGAGATAGCCAGGATAGCCACTTCAAGCCCGCCTCTTCCACTCCTGTTCGGTCATAGTCTTCGGCAAAAAACACCAGAGCAAAACCCAACAAAGGAACCACCACTCTTTCAACCAGTTTTCCCACCGTCTGCAATTCCCACGCTGGGTTCATAAAATCTGGCGGTACCAAACTGTCAATGGTATCAACTAACGAAAAAAGCAATAAGCCGTAGCCCACCCAACGCAGAGTATGTATGTAGCGCCCTTTACTGCCTTCAAATTGACTCATAGCAATTTTGTCATTTCTCAAAAATCATTTCTCAAAAATCATTTGTTTTTGCTTGCACAACGCACGCAAATAACACGTGACAAAACTATGGTGGCGGGAAGTTCGACTGCCACCAGCGATACCAGGAAACCCAGGCGGTTTCCAAAATTTTGTTAGCATCCGCAGGGGAAGCAGTCTCTAAAGAAGTGGACAGCAAAGCCCACAAGCAGCGCCGATCCAACAGTTTTTGTTGACCCAGCAACCAAGGCAGTATGCGGCTAAAATGCACATCGTAGGTATTGTGGTTTTGCCAGAACTGGTCAAGCGTCACTGTACTACTGCCACGTGGGTTGATACAGGCACTTAAGTATGCTCGCTTTTGAGTAAGCCAAAGACCATAAAAACCAACGCCCTGCTGCTGACGCATTATCAGTCTACTAGGTGACGACTTGATAGCAGCATGGTTTTCCATAAAGCTTTTGACATTTCCATGCGTGTCAATCGCATATCGCATTTCTATATCTATAGAGAGGCCGTTTTGCCGATATCCATACTGCCTGCCGGCCTTGACGGATGGATCTTCTTTAGTCAGTTGCAAAGGGGCGCTATTCACCATCTCCCATTGCGGTAATTCGACGGCGGCAGGGAAACTAAAGGGGGTTGGGGTACGGTTCCCAATGCCGGGATAGAAAATTGAAATAGCCACAGAGCAAATGACAGCGATCGCGATCGCCCCCAGTAGGAAAATCCTAAATTGTTTCCAGTGCGTTATGCCCATCAGCACTTTCCAGGGTCTTGATTTTCTGGTTCGTCTCGCAGGATCGCAAATCGGCAAAATACCCCGAAAAGCAATACAGCGATCGTAGAAAATATCAGGGAGCCATTCCCCGTATGCCAGTAGGTAAAAGCTTCCATATTAGAAAACGATACCAAAACAGCCATGAGGGCTACTCGCACCCCGTTCACCATAAATGATAGTAACGGTGCCACAATTAGGCAGGCGATTTTTTGTATCCAGTTAGTGGGGAACATCAACAAAAATATCATGGCTATTCCCAACACCTGAAACAAGGAAGTGACGCCACTACACCCAGCAAGTACCTCTACGCTACCGTTTGGCAGGCTTAGAATAATTCCTTGGCGATTTACTTGAAATCCTGCATACCAAAGGATAAACCCAGCAAATTTAGCCGTTAATAAATTTAGATCGATAATTCTTAATAGCAATGTGGGAGGAAAGGCTATAAAGCCAAGGATGAGCAGCGATTGCCAATATTGCTTTAATCCCCTTACGCCAGAAGCTAAAAGAGCCAGGCTGAAAGCTGAAATGAAAGGCGATAAGCGGAGGAAAGGGTCATAACCAGAAATAAATACACTTTTGAGGACTAAGAAAGCAAGGAGCGACGCACCAAAAAAGCTGGAGAAAACCCCACTCTCCAACTTAAGTTCCTCACGTTTATCCCATACCAGGGTTGCCGCAGCACCCCAAAATAGAAAACTCGTGCTTAGTAAGTCAATATTTTCGGCTCTTCCTATCAAGTTCAGGTGAAGAGCTATTAAAGCTGCTGCTATACCTACTAGCCAGAATTTTGGATCTTCTAGCCAGACTTTTGGATCTTCTATGCGTTTGAGCCAGTTCATTCTTTATATTCCTAACCCCTGTTGACATTTTAAGCCACCGAACTTGCAAAAAACGCAGCGACCAATCTATCTGTTGTCACCTGCACGCTGGGGTCAGGGTTAAGAAAGTTTAAGCTAGATAAGCTGTTCCTTATAATTACAAGCCAAAATTCTTGAAGCGCACAGTTTTCTTTTTGCCTTTTGGCTTGCTTGGCAGGTGGAGTGATGAAGAGGGTGTATGTATTGTTGGAACTGTCTACTAAATACGAATTTGTTGGATCTAGAGGCTATTACGCGATCGCAATAGCCTACATATCACCAGAACGTCAAGCAACTTTTTAGTTTTATTGCTCCCGACCAGGCAAACTACCCCACACTTATTTGAAGCGATGATAAGCGTCGTCTTAGCTATATGGGGGGCAGAAATGCCAGATCCCTCTTGCAAACAGCAAGTTTCTTAAGCGTTTTTGCGATTCTTGCGGCGACGAGCTGCCATTAGTCCTCCGGCTCCCAACGCTATACCGCCCATTGTGAATGGCTCGGGAACTTCTTCTGCCTTCGCTGTCACGCTGAAATCGTTGAAGTCTTTATCGCTAGCGCCGCCTATCGTATCTTCAAAGGAAAGTGCCACTGGGCCAGCAAACGGATTAGCTGAGGTAAGCTTTTCATAGCCATTAAGTTTTTTACCTTCTACTCCTCCTTGTGAACCAAACACTGACTGTTGGCTACCACCCCAAGGATTCAGGCTATTTGTCGAGTATACAGTTGGTGCCATATTGCCCCAACCCATGCTTACCAAGCCGAGCGAGTAAACTTTATTAGCCAAAAACTTGAAGGAGACTGTGGCTGGCGTACTTGCTACCTTCGTCGCATCCCCATAAGTCGCTGCCTTTCCAAAGGTTCCCTTCCAATCCGTAGAACCCTTGTCTGACCTCATAGTTTCAGTAAATAGGGCACCATTTTTTGCTTCGCTTACTTTTGTTCCATCTACCTCGAAAACTTTCAAGGTTGACTGAAACGAACCGAAGGATTGGTTGAACGTAAAGTTCACGAGTGTATCGTTTGCAAACTTAATTCCACCATTGCCAAACGTGAAGGCTTGGGCGGGAGCCGAGACGCTCAACATAGCAGTTGCAGCGGCGGCGGTGGCGGTCAGGCTAGCGAAAAGGTGGTTTTTCATTTTGGTTTTTGCACTCTCAGCGATGAACTACTTTACTTAATCGAACCTGCACATATACGCCGGACAATCTATTCTTGCTATTAGCCGATTGAAGAGCGTTGCAGAACTTGTTTTCTTGCCTTCTTCCTTGATATTCGATTTACATCTTTTCTGTCTACAATTTTGGTAGTTCTTGTTTCAATCTTTATTCAAGGCGTGTATTTATAAATTTTCAAAATTTATTCGCCTTATTAATAATGTTTGCTTGAGATTTATAGTTTTACATCGGTAAATTCCTCAGTTCTTAATTACAAATTTTAACTGTAAGGACTAAATTGCATAGATTTGAATAGCATTTTCACTGATCTTTTTTTTTTGTAACGCAGGTATGATCTGGGTTTCACGGTTGTAGCGCGATCGCCTTACCCAATTACACTGAGAAAAAAGTGCTTTATTAGTAATTTTACGGAGGGTAATTACCGTAGCTGATTAGAAAATAGGAAATCACCTGCATTTAATGTTCTGTATTGCTGTAACTATAGTTTTGGGTAGTTAGCAGGAAGTAGTTGAATGTGATTTTGCGAGTATTTACTGAGGTGTATTTGATATCAGATAGAGTAGGATTTGCTGTCGGATTAGTCAGCATAGGCAACGAGACTAACCCTCTATCTGCGGGTAGAACAGTGAAGGGTTAAGTTTATAATGCTGGGAGAAAATCTAAAAACAGGCGATCGCGATCGCGCTTGAAAAAAGATATAGAGCAGGCGATCGCCTTAATGCCCATAGCTTCTAATAATATTTATTTAATAATGTCTCAATCTTTTCAGGCGTAAAAGGGCGATCGCCTGCGCGTAAAGTATCTATCCAGCGTAGCCGTTGTAATCTTTTCTCATCATTGTCAGCCCAGAAGTCTACAAATGCCTGAAAGTCCGCAATCGCTCCTTCGATATCGCCACTTAGCGCTCTAGCCAGACCTCGGCTATCGCGAATCCCTACATTTTCAGGGTCAAGAGCCACAGCGTTTTCACAGGCATACATGACATCAGCAGCATACCCATGCAGGCTACCGAACCAACAGAGGTTGGTTCAAGAGTAGGCAGAAATTTCCAGCATAGGCTCGAGCTTTTGTGCTTATGCTAAGGTGGCGATCGCTTCTTTGACTTCGCCCTTTTTTGCCAACATATTTCCCCTGCCTCCAGCCTCAAACAGTCGCAACGCTTTAACACCTGCTCGTTCTATTCTGGTTCCTTCTTGTGCTTCTTTAAGTTGGTGCTTTGCTTTCTGTTGTGCTTGAGATAATATGTGATTAGAACTTACGCATTGACAAAAGCAAGAATATGTGCGTCAGAGAGGAAGCCTGATTCAGGGAACCTTTGTGAGCCAAAAAAGACTGTCTGGGGTGGATAATACCTAAGTTGTGCCATATGGGTATCAGCTAATTAGAACGACGACTAAGCCATCTACAGCTAAGTGTGACCTTGAACTCTACACTCTATTTCTTCTGGCAGAAACGAAATATCCAGGCTGTACGCGCTTGGCAGAAATTCTAGAAGGATTGTCTCATGATAGTGTCAACCGTTTTCTGTTGCGGGAGCGCTATGAATCAAAAGATTTGTTCGATGAAGTCAAGCTATATATTGATTTAAGAGGTGGCACATTAAGTGGAGATGACACGATAATTGATAAACCTTACAGTGACCCATCATTGACAAAATTAATTGGGTACTTTTGGTCAGGGAAGCACCATCGAATAGTCAAAGGGATTCAGCTAATCACGTTATATTACACTGACCCATCAGGTAAATCAGTGCCTGTGAACTATCGCATTTATAACAAGCAGGAGGGCAAAACAAAAAATGTCTATTTGAGAGAAATGATTACAGAAGTTTTAGGCTGGGGATTACAGCCAAAAATGGTGACCGGAGATGCCTGGTATTCCATCCGTGAAAACCTGAAATTCCTGAAAGAAAAGGATTTGGGGTTTCTCATGGGGATTGCTAAAAATAGAAAAGTATCAATCCCTGGTGGTGAGTTTACCCAAGTTAAAAATCTAGAAATTCCTGAACAAGGTCTGGTAGTACATCTCAAAAAGTTTGGGCAGGTAAAAGTATTTCGGAGAATCTTCAAAAACGAAGCAACTAGATACTACATCATGTACCTCCCTAATCCTGATGCTACTGTGGCAATTACCAGAGAAGAATTTAAGCAATTCCATTCAATCCACTGGGGAATTGAGTGCTACCACAGAGCTATTAAGCAGTTGTGTGGTATTGAGCGATTTATGGTGAGAACAACTGAGGCAATCTACACTCACTTTTTTAGCGCTATCCGAGCCTTTACACAACTAGAGTTGATGCGGGCTGAAGAGTTAATTGAAAATTGGTATGAACTACAGAGAAATCTGTCCCTTCGAGTGGCGCGTGACTTCATACTGGAATACCTCAAAAAGAAGGTGGGATTAAATACACAGAATTTAGCTTCTGTCAATGCGTAAGTCCTATGTGATTAGCTTTTCTTTCTGCTTCTAGGGCAATTTGCACTTCTCGCTTGTCTAATTCTTGGCTAGCAGCTAAAAATTGATAATCGCGATCGCTCAAGCTTTTCCCATTTGCCCAAGTCAGTGCGTCCTGTAATGCCTGTCCTCGCAACAGACGCGATTCATCCTCACAATTGGCAGCTACCCAAGTTGATAACGATGAGGCATAAGGTCGCAGATTCTCTAATTCCTTTTCTACCCAAGCCAAATTAAAAATAGACTCGTAAATGCGGTTGTAAACTGTTAATTTTCCTTTATGCCGAACAACTAACCCTGACAGCCGTAATTCTTTTTGTTCTGGGCTGTCATCGGCTGCTACTTCTTTTTGTAAAATTAGTTGATACAGTCCTAGTAGCCGACTGGTATTAGAGCCACTTCTGAGGATGCGATCTCGTATTGTTTTAAGATGTTCTGGCTCATCTTGCGCTTCCCAGTTCTGGAGTACCTGCGAACGTACCAAATTTTTAACCTGCTCTCCCGATCTACCAGTGCTGGGTAAATCTGAAGAATTAAGCACAAGCTGACAAATTTTCTGGGTGAGAAATGGTTGTCCCCCCGTCCAGTCTAAAACCTCTTGAAGTACATTCTGAGGATTGCTTGCTTTCGTCGCCAATCCCTGAATTAATGACTGCGATTCATCTAACTTAAATCCACTTAACTGAATTGCTCGACCAATATTAAACGGCGTGCGATTTTTATCTTGAATTAAATCTGATGGCGTTGCTACTCCCAACAATGCGAAGGTTAAGCGCCTGTATTCTGGGTGGTCGGCTCGTTTGTTATAGCACGATCTGATAAATGCAAAAAAGTCATCAATTGAAAAATTTAATCCTAAAAGACTATCAATTTCATCTACAAAATAGCAAAATTTTGAGACACCTCTGTTAGCAACACCTCTGAGATAAATTCACTCAATCGTTGGACGGGGGAAAGATGATCGCGATCGCGCCACCAATTCCTTAAACTCACCTTCAGTTTCAAGCTGATAACTAACCTTTGCACAACACCCGCATACCACTGTTCTGGGGTAATATTTTGGCTACCAATCGCCGTAATATCAATAGCAGCACAAGCAATACCCTCAGCTTCCAGCCTTTGCATAGTTTGCACCCGCAAGCTAGACTTACCCATTTGCCGCGAGTTCAGTACATAACAAAACTCTCCAGCCTTTAACCCTTGATATAAGTCTCTATCGGCTTGCCTTACCACATAGCTAGGAGCATCAATCGGTAAACTACCACCAACTTGATATTCGTAAACCGAATTATTTGCCGTACTCATGAGCTAGATGATTTACCTACCTGAGTGCTTAAAACAAAGTGGTAAAAAGGGAAAATATTTTTGTTTATCAGTTTGAAAACAAGCGCAATACTTTTCCATTTTTCCTTCTTTTACTTATCAGTTAGCGTCCAAACTCCTCCATCCCATTTTTCATCTGAAGGTGGATTGGCAATCCAATCCTGACAGCGCTCTATATGGCTTCTTGATGCTTTATCTTCTCCACAAACGTTTTCAACTTTTTCAAACTCAGCTAAAGCTAGTTGAAATTCACGCTTCATATAGTACTTGCGCCCTTTACTGTAATGCTCTATCACCAGCTGCTTCTTATCTGAAATAGGCTCATCAAGTAACCCCAGTACTTCATAGATAGACACGGCATCATTTTTACCTTTGACCTTCACGCGGTCAAGCTCTCTAGCCCAGATAAAATCGGCACATGATTTATAAGTACTTTCGCTAATAAGGATATCAACACCGTATTGCTTACTGGCACCTTCTAAGCGAGAACAGAGATTTACAGCGTCACCTATAGCAGTATGTTCCATGCGCCGGGACGAGCCAATATTGCCACTAATAACTTCCCCAGAATTAATGCCAATGCCAATTTTAATAATTGGCTGATTTGCAGCAATACGAGGAGCATTAAATTCGGCCAAACGATGGCGCATTTCAACTGCTGTTTGCACCGCCATCCACGCATGATCTTCCAAGGGTAAGGGCGAACCAAAGACTGCCATAATCGCGTCGCCAATGTATTTATCTAGCGTACCTTTGTTCTTAAACACTGCATCTACCATCGACTCAAAATATTCATTAAGCATCTTTACCACTTCTTCTGAGTGCATCCTTTCTGTCAAAGTGGTGTAGCTACGAATATCTGAGAACAAGATAGTAACTTCCTTTTTGTCGCCGCCTATTTTAGTACCGCCATGTTTGAGTAACTGTTCCGCTACTTCCTGGCTCATGTAGCGGTACATCATATCCTTGATGCGTTTTTCATCGCTAATGTCTTCTATCACCACCAAAACACCGCTGATCCTTGTGGAATCGTTGGCATCGGCAATAGTGTTTATTGACAAATTAACATTATGTTTTTCGTCGCCCCCTGAGTCTAAAAGTTGTTCCGGGTAGTATTGCTGGCGGCTTTTTTCATCTGCTGCTGTCTTAGCTGCCTCGAACCATTCTGTTAGTTTATTTTCTTCAGGCTTGCCTTTTTCTTGTTGTTTTTCTGCAATTCGCACTAGCTCTAATACTGATTGACCATCTAGGTTTTCTTCCTGGGTAAAGCCGAGTAATGCCTTTGCTCTTTCGTTAACCGCGATAATTTTGCCTTCCTTATTAGTGTAAATTACGCCATTGGAAAGGCTGCGAAGAATATCTCTTTGGGTTTGTTCTTGTTGCTTGATTGTGTCAAACAGTTTTGCATTTTGTAGAGCAACACCCGCTTGAATGTTAAATGTCTGCATGAATTCCATGTCACTGCGATTAAAACTCGCTTTCCACGCTTCGGGTGCATTAGGCCAATCTTCTGGGTTGTAGGGTGGAAAATCGCCTAGTTTCTTTTTATTGATTAATTGGGTTACTCCAATCAACTCACCACTTGCATTAAAAACGGGCATACACAACATACTACAAGTACGATAACCCGTCCTCTGATCTGTTTGTTTGGAAGTCTCTGCATTAGGATGGTTATACAAGTCAAAGGGTATAATTAATGGCTGATGAGATTCGGCAACTTGGCCTGCAAACCCTGCTGTTCTTGGGATGCGGATTTCTTGCAATACTCCGGCAATAGGGATTTTTGTCCATAGCTGATTGCGATCGCTGTCTATTAGCCACAGCGTACTCCTATCGGCATTCATTAATTTTTTCGCTTCATCCATCACTCGTTTGAGCGTTTCTTCTAAATCCAAACTGCTCTGACTAAGCGAACTGGTCGCTTTCATTAGTGCATCAGCGGCGCGTTGTTTCTGTGCTGCTTTGTCAAATGACTGGGAACTTTCCAAAATCAGCCGAATTGATGGAGCAAATTCAAAAAATCGTCTTTCGTCTTGTAATGTAAACCCAGATTTATCTATACGTTCTGCTAAGTCGATTCCTGAGCCGGCAGTTAATTTTAATTTATTGATTAACTGTACGACCGCAACTATTTTTTCCCGCTCGTTCACTAACGGCAAAGTCAGCATACTATACGTGCGGTATCCAGTTTTTTGGTCAAATTCCTTTGTCCCTGTAGAGTCTGGATCTTCATACAGGTCGTAGGGAATATTCACTACTTTCTTGGATGTTGCTGCTCTCCCTGCATACCCTCTAGCAGTGCTAATCCTTATCTCTAAAGAACCGCCACCCTCGCCTTTGGCAACAAGCGACCACAGTTCATTTTTTTCTTCGTCAAGTAAATACAGCGTTGTACGATCGGCTTGAAGAATTTGACCAATTTTTAAGGTTAAAGCCTCTAAAAGTTTACCTAGCGTGCTTTCCTGACTATCGTCGTTAATTAGGTCAATTGCTTTTATAAATTGCTGAAAATCTGCTGTTATATCGTCTAGCGAACTGATAAATTCATCGACTGACAAATCTTTGACTTTGTGTGTCAAATCTTCTATACTGTTGACATTATTCAGAAGTTGTTTTTGTTTCGCAGAGGTGGCAATTTCAATAGAGGTAGTTGGTTCGGAAACAGCTATATCATCGAATTTGGGATGTATCTCTAAACGAGTATTTTCCAGCCAATTTTGGTTAAATATAGAGGCATATATCCGGTTATAGACAAATAATTTATCAACCCTTTTCGCTACTAACCCTGATAAAAGCAATTTGTTTTGATCGCGACTGCCATCTGCTGACACTTCGCCTTGTTGTAAAATTTGCTGATAAAGTTCTAGCTGCGTGCGGCTTCGGAAGATGCGATCGCGTATTGTCTTAAAATGCTCTGGCTCATCAGTCACTTGCCAAGTCTCAATTATCCGCGAATTCACTAACTGCCCAATTAACTCTGATTCCCTACCCTCTGAAATAAAATCTTCAGAATCAAATATCAATTTACACAGTTTTTGGGTAAGCAAGGGTTGTCCGCCAGTCCATGCCAATACCTCTTTTAACACTAGCTGCTGGTTGTTAGCTTTTTCTACTAATCCCGGCATTAAAGGCGAGATTTCATCCAATTGAAAACCATTCAACTGAATCCCTCGACCGATATTCAATAACCTGCTGCCTTTATATAAACTCAAATCTTCGGTCGTGAAGCTGCCAATCAGCCCCCATGTAAGGCGTTTATATTCCGGATTTTCAGCACGACGTTGATAGCAATCTTGGATAAAGGTAAAAAAATCTTGAATGTCGAAATTGAGGCTCTTAATACCCTCTATTTGATCTACAAAAATAACTATATTTTGTGGAATAGCTGTCAGTAGCTTTTCTACAAACTCCCTCAAGCGCTGCACCGGGGGGAGCGAGTTGTTGTTAAGTAGAGCTTCGAGGGGCGATTCGAGCCACCACTCCCTTGCATCGACTCTTAACTCAAAACTGTTCGTTAGACTTCTCACGATGTGGGCGTACCACTGCGCTGGGGTGAATTGCCCTTGTCCAATCTTCTTCAAGTCAAGCGCACCACAGGCGATGCCCGATTCTTGCAGCATCAGCATGGTTCGCACGCGCAAGCTGGATTTACCCGTAAAAGGCGAGTTGAGCAGATAACAGAACTCTCCAGCCTTTAAAGCTTGATAGAAGTCTGAATCCGCCTGTCGCACCACGTAGGTAGGGGCATTAATCGGCAGAGTGCCACCGACTTGATATTCGTAGGCGGAGTTTGGTGCTGTGTTCATGGCTAGATGCATCATAAGTGTTGCAAAAATACAGCTTACAAAAGCGATCGCAGTGCGATCGCCCATTACTTTCTGGGCAATAGAACCTGTGAATAGCAGGTTTCCAAATTGGATGTATTTATATAGTGTCTTAAGCCAGACTGTGTTTGCAGTGTCGAAAATTCTAAAATACCGAAGAAATGAAAATTTCTACAACTAAAACTTTTGCAGACATTTCTCCTTGCCCCTAGCACGGGCGATCGCTGCGCCAATCTATGACGAAATTAACTCAAACGCCTTCCTCCACCCCCTCTTTGTCAACTCAATTTCAACATAAGTAACGCCTTTTGCCAACCGTTGCATTCTCTGCATCTGCTAACCCGCCACTTTAGGAGTTGTTTTCTAGGTTTGCAGCCGACGTGATTTTCGCATATTCTGAAGCCTAGCAGTTTTCAAGTAATTTGTTTGAGCGAGGAAAAATCGACTGCGCCAAAGTTAACAATTAAAGCAATATTTAAATTCTCTAGCGATTTGACCAACCATCTAATTTCATCTATTGCCTGATATTCATAGTGGTTAAACAAGATAGAAAACCGTTTTTCCAGATGAGGCTTGGCTTTGTGCGATAGCAGCACAATTTTAAGCAACAAACCCATTGTCGGTATAGACCCAATATTAGAAATTAGGTCAATAAATACATAAGGGTTTAGGCGATTCGGACTTTCTACTACTAAAAAATTAAATAGGTGACTGCAAGTTCGCACCAGCAGAAAGTCATTAACTTTCTGAAAATCGCTTTCAGGAAATGTATTTTGCAGATACTTATACAAACGCTGATTAAATTGAGGCTTGCCGTAATCTGGCTCGATTGAAGCAATCAAGTATTTGTATAAATCCTCTTTAAAGGCTCGGTATGATTGAGTCTGGCTGCTGTGAGTCAGGAAACTCTGAGCCAAGTCTCGATATGTATACGAACCTTCAACTTTGCCCATAAATTGCTTGAGAGCAAGATATAGTTCGCGATCGCCTAATAAAGTAGGATTTGTTACGGGCTTGATAATCTGCGTCGCAGCGGGTGAAGAATTCTTACGAGCCAGTTCAGTTCGCCGCGCTAAGTAAGTGACGTACTTCGACAGATTAATTTCAAATTGTCGCTGCCTTTGGGCTTGAATTTGCTGTACAGTTTGTTGATGTTCGTAAGAGCTATCCTTATTTAGCAGACAATGGGCATACAAATAGGGATATCTACTAATTAACAAACCAAGTGAGGAATTGCCGCTTTGCTTATTCTTATCTGGAGATTTATCCATAACTTGAACTAAGCGTTGCAGAGTGAGATATTCCTCGCTTGAGGCAAATATCTGCACCAATTCCTGCAAGCGGCTAATTGAGCGATTTCCTAGCACGTTCGGTGCCGCTTGGCTAACCAGATAGCTGCGTTTAGTGGATGCACCCTCTGCACCAAAGGAGTATGGGAGAATTTTAAATAGTGCCACCAAATGGGCGATCGCTGCTTGTTGTTGGGCGTGTATTTGCCAACGGTTTACGAGTATGTGGCAGCACCGATTAAGTATATACTTAAACTCTTGTTCCGCTAATTTAGAGGCGGTAATTCTTTCTAAAGCTGCGGTAATCTGCGGTTCGGGGTAGTCTTTCCCATCTATAAATAGTTTGCGAAATCGCTCTATTAATTGGCTAGGCGACTCTCTTTGCACCCAATAAAGTAGGTGATTGTATAATATCTGCGCTTCTAAGCTCGTGTCTAACTGCTCGGCATCTTGTGAATTTTGATTTGATATATCCGCCAGCGTTTTTTCAACCCAACTGAGATTAAATACACTTTTATAAATGCGATTGTAAGCTTTCAATTTACCCAATTGTTTAACAATTAAACCGGACAACCTCAATTCCATTTGCTCTGGAGTGTTACTAGCTGTAATTTCACCCTCCTGCAAAATTTGTTTATAGAGTTGCAGCACACGTTCGACAGGCTGTTCGCTTTTGAGGATGCGATCGCGTATTGTTCTCAAATGCTCCGGTTCATCGGTTGCTTCCCAATTTTCTATCAGGTGCTTGAGCGCGATTCTCTCAACATACTCTTGAGAATTTTGGATTTTGGTAGTTCGATTTTGGATAAATTCTAAATTCAGCTGCGCGATCAGAAGTTTACAAAGCTTCTGGGTGAGAAACGGTTGCCCACCCGTCCATACCAATACTTCTTTTAGCATAGCTATAGGGTTCTGCGCGATCTGCGCCAATTTATGAGCTAAAGGAGTCGCTTCATGTAATTGAAAACCAGTTAATTCGATGGCTCGCCCAATGTTAAATCGCGTGCTGTAGTTTGTTCCAGCCATCAAATCAGATGGCGTTGCTACCCCCAACAAAGCAAAAGTAAGACGCTTGTATTCAGGTCGATCGGCACGATTGTTATAGCAAGACCGAATAGCCGCAAAAAAATCATCAACTCGAAAACTTAAGCTTTTGACGCTATCAATTTCGTCTATAAAAATAGCAATATTTTGGCTAATTTCTGCCAGCAACACTTGTTCGATAAACTCGCTAAATCGCTGGACGCAAGACAGATGATCGCGATCGCGCCACCAAGTCCGTAAGTTCACCCCCAGCTTAAAACTGCTCACCAGCCTTTGTACAATACCCGCATACCACTGCTCTGGTGTAATCTGCTGGCTGCCAATTGCTGTAATATCAATCGCCGCGCAGGCAATACCATCAGCTTGCAGCCTTTGCATCGTTCGCACCCGCAAGCTAGACTTGCCCATCTGCCGCGAATTGAGTACATAACATAACTCCCCAGCCTTCAACCCCTCATAAAGTTCCCCATCTGCCTGTCGCACTACATAAGTAGGTGCATCAATTGGCAAACTACCGCCAACTTGATAGTCGCAGACCAAGTTTAGTTGTGTATTCATGTTGATAGATGCATCTGGTTTGGGCTTCGACATCACACAACCCAAAATTGAGGATTGTTTTCCCCAATCTGGGTTTTTCTCAAGTAAATGTGGGTAATCGCAAACCGTCAAGTGGTACGAGGTTGGCGCGTGAAGTTTTTTACATGGGCTAACCAACTCTGAGGCGATCGCGGAAATACTGATAGTACAAATCGCATCTAGGACTGCACTCATTCCCTTGCAGCTTCACCAGCCCCATACTGTGCAGCTTAAACCCTTGCACTGACTCTAATCTCACTCCGCCGCTCTCGGCAACTACCTCCTTCATCGCCGCTGACAACTCTGGATGCTGTTCTAAATTCCACAAATGCCGCCGCAAATGGTCGCCGTAAAGCCCCGCTTCCGTCGGAGCCGTTTGCAATAGTTGCTCTAAAATAATATCCTGCCGCCTAATATGATAAAGCGCCAGCCGCACTAAATAAGGGTGTCCGCCCACCATTGCCATCAGTTGCTCGACTTGGACGTGTCCCCAATCCAGCCCGTGCGACCGTGCCAAGTTATACACCTGCTGCGGGCTAAACTCTGGTAACTCGATAGGCAAGCCCACGTTAAACGGCGATTGATTAATACTTAGTGGAATGTAAACTTCCGTAGAATGCACCACGACTAACCGCAGTTTTTTCCAAATATCGCGATTTTTGGCATCCTCGTGCCACGCCCGCAGCAAGCCGAAAAAGTCAGAGGCAATTTGGGGATGTTGGAAGACGCAATCTACTTCATCCAAGCCCAATGCTAAGGGAGTAGTTATATTTTCCAGCAGATACTCTTCAAAGTAAGCCGTGCAGTTATCTTTGCTGCCAAAAATCTCGTCCCAATAATCTTCTAACCGATTGGGCAAGCGCAGCCGCCGTCCGATGCTGGCACAAAACCACCGCAAGAATTTATCCAGATCGGCGAAAACTTTCCCATCTGCGAGTTGAAAGCTTAAAGGCACTGTTTTATAACCTTGCCTCTGCGCCTCATGCAGAATTCTCGCCATTAGGGATGTTTTGCCCATCTGTCGGGGTGCTTTGATGCGGATTAGCGAACCTGGGTGCAAAATAGTTTCGTAACAGCGCGATTCGATGGGCGATCGCTCTACATAAAAGGCAGAAGCCACGCTTACAGATCCTTCTGGCAATTCTGGAAGGGCAGCAGGCTGGGGCTGGTCTTCGCTAGGGGCGATTTGCTGGAGTCTAGCGGCTAGGGATTCATTTTCCCCAGTCTCTAGTTCCCAGTCCCCCGTCTCTTCTTTTGCTAGCAAGCTCAAAACTTCTTGCACGATTGTGGAAGTGTCAGCAGGCGATCTGCGCTTCGCAGCAGCGCTTCGCTATCGCCACTCGCGCTGCTGAATTCTATCCAAGTAACCGCGCAGGTTGTAGTTCAACAGCGAATTCAGCGGAAAATTTACCCGCACTGGCAAAATCGCAGGCTTGCTGTCCTGTCTTAAATCCCGCAACTCTTTAGCCCGTCTTACTTCCTCTGTTACCATTTCACTGGCAGCAGATTTTTCAGACAGCAGCAGCAGCAAATAATCGCAACGCTTTAATTCCGCATCGATGCGATTAGGCCATTGTTCTCCTAGTCGAATACTCTCTCCAGCCATGAATGCTTCGTGTCCGGCTGCTGTCAAGGCTTGGTAAAACTCTCGCGCAAGGGTGATCTCTGGTTGTTGGGCGCGGTAAGAGATAAAAACTTTTTTATTGCTTGCTGCTTGCAACCTGGTGGGGAGAATCTGGTAGGCTGGCACGGGTTCTTGAATCCCCTTTATTTCAATCCGTGATAGGGATTATTGCAGAATTACCCCCGCCCAACAAGTCTAAGGCTGATAGCTATTCAGCTTGTTATGCCGTTTTGGTTTTTGGAAGTTCAGGCGGTAGGAAGTTTCAGAACTTCAACTCCACAATCCTCAACCCAAATGGTATAAATTGGCGAGGGTGCTGCTTCCTCAACGCTGAAGCCAATCTCTAGAACTGACGATACCGCAGCAAAGCCGCTGACGCAGTACATCAAAAACCCCACTTCCCACAGATTTGGCTACCTAACTTTTTGCCGCTACAGCTTTACCTCATCAGCTTTAATTAGCGCTGGATTAAAAGCAGCGTATAGTTTTCGTCGGCTGCTTTTTTTGGCGTAAAGGCTATACATCTGCGATCGCAATTGCGGATAAGGCGCCCCCTCCTTTAAGATTTGACGGCAGTGCTGCGGAGTCGCGATCGCGATTTTCGAGTTTAGAGTTGCCTATTTAGAGTTTCTCGCCAGGATGCTTTTCGATTAGGGTTGACGGTTCTAACACAATCTATGAGGAGATTCAGCTTTTTGAGACTAACTTCCACAATGCGATCGCCTTTTCCATCGGTGATATGACTAATACGAGGTTGGGTGAGGATCAATTACGTCTACTTTACTACTAATGCGTAATAGTAATCAGCTGCTGACAAATTCCCGCTTGGTAATTACAAATTACAGACCCGAAGTAGGTATATTAAATTATGTCTACCTGATTTTTTGATTTTTATGTCACAAATTTTACCAAGTTACCACGAGCTAGAGATCCCAACTCCAGTCACTAACAGCAGTTCTCTAGAACAACTGCCCAAAAATCCTTCGGTAGTATGAGGCTAAATTATCTCTTAGGGGTAAAGAATGTTACGTGATAGGTAATGGATTTACAAAAATTAATTTTTCTTTTGGTAATTTCGACAGTGGACTATGAACTATAAACTCTTAGCTTACAGGCTGTAGATTTTGTCTTCGCTCAAAGTTCTGGGCTTTGCCCAAAATTTCAAATCAAGGTGTGTCTAGTCTGAATAAGACTTAATTTTGATAAGCATTTTAGTTAACCTACAAATTCCATGAATTCTTCTTTTCTGAATCAATCTTCTAAAACAGCCCACATTCTCGTTGTGGATGATTCTTCCGATAACTTGTTTTTAGTACAAACTATTTTGGAAGAAGAAGGATACGATATTACTCTGGCGGAAGATGGGCGTTCGGCACTGGCAAAAATTGAACAATCACCGCCAGACTTAGTTTTATTAGATGTGATGATGCCGGGGATGGATGGCTATGAAGTCACGCGCCGAATTCGCCAAAAGGCCGAGTTGCAGTTTATACCGATATTGCTGATTACAGCCTACGATCAGCCCAGCGTGGTAGAGGGATTAGATATTGGTGCGGATGATTTTATTCGCAAGCCAGTGGAAGTAGATGAGTTGTTGGCTAGGGTGCGATCGCTCCTGCGTCTAAAGTACGCTATTGACGAACGCGAACAGATTGCCCGCCAGCGAGAAGATTTTGTTTCGTGGATGACTCATGACTTGCGGACGCCGATAGTAGCAGCTGAACGAATGCTAGCTCTGTTTAAACAGGGAGCTTTGGGACAACTGTCCGCACCAATGCAAGAAGCGATCGTGACGATGGATCGCAGCAACCGAAACTTGCTAGCAATGGTGAATACATTGCTGGAAGTATATCGCTATGAAGCGGGTCGTAAAAACCTATTATTTTCCCCCGTTGATTTGCGACGGCTGATTCAGGAAGTTGTCGAAGAACTAGCTCCTTTAGCAAACGAAAAAAACCTGGCGCTTCAAGCGCATTTCGAGGAGAAAGTTGACGGTAAAGTAGTGGGCGATCGCTTGGAACTCCATCGCGTTCTCACCAACTTAATTGGCAATGCTATCAAGTTTACAGATAAAGGCTCGGTTGATATCCGCCTGGGGGGTGCCAACAATCCTTCCGGGGTAACAATTGAAGTACAAGACACTGGCCCTGGTATCGCCCCAGAAGACCAAGCCATGCTATTTGAAAGATTTCGCCCCGGCACTCACAAGCGTTCGGGTAGTGGTTTGGGACTGCATCTATCTCGCAGGATTTTAGAAGCCCATCAAGGCAGTATTGACATTAAGTCAGAAGTGGGTAAGGGTACTTTGTTTACGGTTCGCCTCCCTGCCCATAAATAGGGTTTTGAGTTCTGAGTTAATAAACTGCGAACAAGGCAAAACTTTAAAAGGAGATAAGAGGGTGCTAGCGCAATTTGCAGTTGGTGACATACTAGGTAAGCAACGTCGGTTTTTTGAAACTGGAAAAACCAAAGATGTCTCTTTTCGGTTGGAACAGTTGCGGCTTCTAAAGCAAGCGATCGCCGACAATGAAGCAGCGATTCTTCAAAGTTTACAAGCGGACTTGAATAAACCAGATGTTGAGGCTTATCTAGGTGAGATTGGATTTTGCTTATCAGAAATTAGTTATGCGCTGAAACATCTGCGATCGTGGACAAAGCCGAGGAAAATCTCGCTACCCGCAATTCAGTTGCCTGGTAGCGCAGCGCTTTATTATGAGCCTTTGGGCGTTGTGCTGGTCATGGGTGCTTGGAACTATCCGTTTCAACTGGCAATTGCTCCTGTAATCGGCGCGATCGCTGCTGGAAATTGCGCGATTGTAAAACCTTCAGAACTTGCGCCAAATACATCTCGTCTAGTCGCCGATATTATCAAAAAATACTTTAACCCCGATTTTGTTACCGTAGTTGAAGGCGGTGTGGAAACCAGCAAACGCCTTCTAGAACAAAAATTCGATTATATCTTTTTTACGGGGGGTACTGAAATTGGAAAAATTGTAATGGCGGCGGCGGCAAAACATCTGACCCCGGTAACGCTGGAATTGGGAGGTAAAACACCTTGTATCGTTGATGCCGATACTCATTTGGAATATACAGCTAGAAGAATAGCTTGGGGTAAATTTATGAACGCAGGTCAAACTTGCGTAGCCCCAGATTATTTGTTAGTAAATAAAATAATAAAGCAGGATTTATTAGAAGAAATCAAAAAATCCATTCGCGAATTCTATGGAGACGATCCGGCGCACAGCCAAGACTATTGCAGGATTATTAATCAAACTCACTTTAACCGACTTAGCGAACTGCTCAAAAGCGGTGAAATTGTTATTGGTGGAGATACGAATCCTGCTGATAGATACATTGCCCCAACTGTAATTGATGGGGTTGATAGGGAAGCAGCTGTGATGAAAGATGAAATTTTTGGGCCGATACTTCCAGTAATTGAATATACAGATTTATCAGAAGCGATCGCTCTGGTCAATTCAAAACCTAAACCGCTAGCTCTCTATTTCTTCTCGCGGGATAAACAAAAACAAGAGAAAGTTTTGCGGGAAACATCATCTGGTGGTGCTTGTATCAACGACACTGTTATGCAGTTTGCTGTAACCGATTTACCCTTTGGTGGCGTTGGTGCCAGCGGCATAGGTAGTTATCATGGCAAGGCGAGTTTTGAGACGTTCTCCCATCAAAGAAGCGTTCTCAATAAATCTTTTTTAGTAGATTTCAAGTTGAGATATGCCCCATATCAAGGCAAGCTGGGGTTCCTCAAGCGACTGATTAAGTAATCCAGGCGATTACTAGATGCTTTGGTAGCAGCGCCTCTATATATAGCGCTTTTACTGGGCATCCATACCCTCGTCCATATTCATACCTTGATTCCGCAAGGCCAGATTTCCACTTCTACCCCTAGAAGAAATCGAATTTGAACTAAGTTAAAATTTAAAAATTTTAAGCGCCGTCTGGGGTTAAGTGCGGTACGGCTCTAGCTGTGCTTCCAGAGGCTTGGCAAACTCTATTGTTGTGCGCTAGTAAAGGTTGCTCCTTACGGTAGGTGATCCTTAGCGATCGCCCTAAATACGCCTTCCTTGCGCCTTAGACCGCAGGGTCAATGAAAACTTCTATCAGAGAATTTAGTATGAGGATTACATTAAAACATTTATAAGGATTAGTAAGCACGCAGAATAAAACCTTACCCGGGCTGCTGCATGCATATTAACTTTTGCCTTATAAGGCTTTCAATGCGTAGCTTATGTGATCCATCTCACCCTAAAACCCATGTTAGCATCACTTGTGCAAAAAGCAAACATCACCGCCATCAACTCCCAAAAATTCAATAATAATTCTGGAGCGTATGTTAGAGGTTCAATGACAGTGGTTCGTGAAATTGTTCTAAAAGCACTCAAAACTGGCTATCTGACCATTGAAGCCGAAGAGGAACTACGGCAGCAATTTAGCAAACAACATAGCTTGGCAGATATAGACGCATTGGCACGCTTGCAGCGAGCCACAATAAATGGCTTTGTTAAGCAAGAGTCGCGTCAACTCAATCTAGGGTAATGTAAAAGACTGACATAGTAATTTAGCTTTAGGACTGAAAATCAAGAAGCTTGAAGCATCATATGGCAAGCCGCTTCCCTTGCTGGGTTAGGTCTGCATATAGGTAGCCTTTTGCCTTCTACAATCTTTATCCTTTAGCTCTTGTGATCCATGTCACCCTAAAACATATGTTAGCATCACTTTTACCAAAAGCAAACATCACCGCTACAAAATGCGAAAAACTGAATAATAATTCTGGAGCGCAAGTTAGAGGTTCGATGACAGTGGTTCGTGAAATTGTTCTAAAAGCACTTAAAACTGGCTATCTGACCGTTGAAGCCGAAGAAAAACTGCGGCAGCAATTTACCAAACAACATAGCTTGGCAGACATAGACGCCTTGGCACGTTTGCAGTGGGCAGCGATGAACGGCCTTCTGACGCAGGAGTCGCGTCAAACAGAGGCTCGGCTCGATATGTCGCTTACGGCGTAGCCTAAACGAGTAGAAGCTTATAAAAGCACGGTAATAATCAAAAAAGCGTGCGATCGCGAGGAAATTCCCCTCCCAAATCTTTACTTAAGGGAAGATCCCCCGCGATCGCGGGGCAAAAAAGGTCAGTTGGGTCACATACTATAGCGCTCTTCTGCCCAAGGCTCTCCGCGCTTGTGGTAGCCGTTGCGCTCCCAAAAACCAAAATCTTCGCGGTTTAGAAACTCTAGTCCGTTAATCCATTTAGCACTTTTCCAGGCGTAAAGGTGCGGTACTACCAGCCGCAGAGGGCCGCCATGTTCTTCTGCTAGTGGCTCCCCAAAGAGGGTGTGTGCAAAAAAGTTTTCTTCCCGTAGAAAATCTTCTAGGGATATGTTGGTCGTATATCCGCCATAGCAGTGTTCCATGATATGAACAGCTTGGGGATCTATTTCCACCTGCTGCATAAAGTCTGTGACTTTCACCCCAGTCCACTGCACGTCTAGTTTCGACCAGCGCGTTACACAGTGGAAGTCAGCAGTAAAGTTGTGCTGGGGCATAGCCATGAAATCTGCCCAGCTAAAGGTTTTTTCTTTGGCTAGACCCCATACCCGCAGTTGCCATTGCTCCTGTATGATGCGAGGAGTCTGGCCATAAGTTAGGACTGGAAAACCCTTTGCTAGGTATTGACCTGGGGGGACGCGATCGCTCTCGGCGTTGCTTGATTTTTGGAAAAATTTTCCTAACATAAGTCAAGTAGTTGAGTTGTAGCGTTTTGTGGCGTTGTTGTGATTTGTTCTTGGTCGGTCGCCAAGCTAATTACTAATAAATAATGATCGATGGCCTGAGCAATAGTCTACATTCCATAGGTTAAACAGCGATCGCTCGTAAGTTACAGGTGCCGCGCTAGAGCTTCTAACTACCAGTTTTGCTATACTGACTCGCTTTGCTGATAATTCCCTACCTCTTAGTTACTAGCCTGTCTAATAGCTAATTTCGTTTAATTTTTGTGTATTTTGAAAGCTGCATTGACGAGCAGGCAATTGCCTGCTTGTCTGCCTTACCTATTATTATAGCAAGCAAAGCAAAGATTAGGACATAATAAATAGGAGTAACCAGGAGAAAAAAATGGCAGCTCCTTACAGCTATGACTTGAGAATAAAAGTAATAGAGGCACTCTTAT
>NZ_JACJON010000070.1 GCF_014695585.1 Microcoleus sp. FACHB-831
AAGGCTGGCGGCTTCAAAAGCTCGTCAGCCCGATGAGGCGCGTTCCCATAAGGATGCTGCCCACCCTGCCCGTAGGACTACTTCCGCCCCAAAGCCCAAGCCAAAACCAAAAGCGGTCACAGAGCAGTAATTAGTGTTTTGCGTAACTATCTCATCTGACCCACTTCAGTGCGGGTTGTGGGGTGGTCTACTCAGCCCAAGGTCGTTTTTAATTACTGTCAGATAACAAATTATTTGTCGCTACTAACACATTAGTGTCGTTAATCCAAAACTTCTCAAATCTTCTACGGTAGTGTTTTTGGGCTAAATAACACTTTGGTAGGAATTCCTCTTCAAAGCCATAATCGTCTTAACTCCAGCTTTTCTTCATCCAAATATATCTAGGCTTTAGTAGCGATAGAAACGCTCAACGACAACAATTTGTTAAGACGACAAATAATCTGTTATCTGACAAAAGTGCTGTTACTGTACTTCATCAACCTGCAATCTGCTGTAATTGATAAGACCACGTTTGACGGAACCCATGCTCCAACGAATACCTTTAATTGTGGCAACCGCCACGCTGTTGGCTTTAGGATTACTATCCCTATTGTCCTACATCGCTTGGTTCTGGCCGGTAGAACTGCTAACTCATTTCCGAGTCCAGTATTTTATTTCATCGTTAATAGTTAGTAGTGTTTTAGTCATTCTTTGGAGAACACACCATCTTAAGAGTAAAATACTAATTCTCGCTGCCTTATTACTGGTGGAACTGAATGGGATTGAGGTTATTCCCTGGTATCTTCCTCATCCGCAACAGGTAGTTGGTAAGGCAGCAAAACCCATTCGAATTTTATCTTTTAACCTTAATATCCAGAATAATAGTGACAATGAAGTTATTAAGTTAGTGCGGAAAAACCACCCAGACGTGGCTTTATTTATTGAAGTTGACCAAGACGCAGTTGAAAATTTAAAAGCTGGGTTAAAAGACACTTTGCCTTATTCTTTCAGAAGTCCTGGTGGCGGTCTTGCCCTCCTCAGTCGCTTTTCCATTCAACAGGCTAAGGGAGATAACTTTAATGGGAAAGGAGGTCATAACCTCCTAGCAACCATTGAAGTAGACAAAGAGCCTATTCAGTTAATTGGGACTCATCCTCTAGTACCTGTGAAGCGGCAGACTTTTCACAGCCGCAATCGTCAGCTAGCGGCGTTGAGCGATTATATTCGAGGAGTCAATCAGCCATTGATTTTAGTGGGAGACTTTAATTTAACGCCGTGGTCGCCTTATTATCGGCGGTTTATTAACAAAACTTCCTTGCATAACACCCGCTTGGGTTTTGGCATCTTACCCAGTTGGCCACGACCAGCAACTCACGTACATTTTCCTTCCTGGCTGATCCCGTTGGTGAATATTTCCATTGACCACTGCTTGGTCAGCAAGCACTTTAGTGTCGCTCGAATTTATACAGGAGGGAATGCCAATTCTGACCACGCATCGCTAGTTACTGACTTAGTGTTACGTTAGGAGCCTCTTTCGTGAAGCCAGTTTGCCTCCACGCCAAAGAAGAAATCGAGCTGTTCTTGCGTCAGAATACTTTTCTCCATCTCTATGAGCTTGGAGATCTAGATGACTTCTTTTGGCAGTACACAACGTGGTATGCCCTCAAAAAACACCAAGAGATTTTTGAGCTTGTCTTGCTCTACACGGGAGCATCTATGCCTGTTGTTCTTGCCCTCACCTCTGAACCCACAGGGTTAATGGAGGAGTTGCTGCGGTCAATCATCCACCTTCTGCCAAAACAGTTTTATGCCCATCTCAGTGGCTCCTTAGCAGCTGTCTTCGCACAGGACTACCAGCTAACTAAGCACGGCGTACATTACAAAATGGCTTTGACTAACAGTTCGTACTTAGAGAGTATTGATACGTCAGCCGTTATACCAGTGTCAGTATCCCAGGGGAGTGAATTAGAAGAGTTATACGGTGTAAGCTATCCAGGCAACTGGTTTGAGCCGCGTATGCTGGAAACTGGCTATTACTATGGTCTACGACGTGGGGAAACCCTGGTGAGTGTTGCGGGTGTGCATATCTATTCGCAGCAGTACAGAGTTGCAGCATTGGGTAACGTTACAACACACCCACAGTTTCGAGGACTCAGACTGGCAACAGCAGTTTGTGCGAGGCTATGCCAGGAGTTGTTGAGGCACGTAGACCACATTGGCTTAAACGTATTAGCTGACAACAGGAATGCAATAGCCTGCTATGAGAAGTTGGGTTTTGAACAGATTGCTACTTATGGCGAGTATTCTCTAGAGTTGAAGTAGACAAGAGGCTGTTGAAGCGTCGCAACAGACCAACTTTTACCGCAACTAATATAACGCTATTGCTACTCACAGCCCGTCATCTTTTCTCTTTGAAGTGCGAGTTCCCAACTCGGTGCCAATTGGCTCAGATTAATTGCACTCTTCCAAGCTACCCCCCAATCGTGGTAAATCATTGGGCATTGATGGGTAGTTTCAATGAAGATATTCCGGATTGGAAGAAGATCCTCTCTCAACTTCAATCGAGCATTCTAGTTTTATCGAGTAGGACTCCTGAATCGCTGCCTTAAATGCGATTGCCCCAATTTGCTGTACTTGAATTTTTGAGAAGACTGAGCGTAACTAGCTGTGACCCCCCAAATGTGGAGTGAACGCAGCGATACGACTGCAATTATTTTTCGATGCTGTTTGTACCTTGGCTCTCGCAGCCAGAGTATTTTTTTGCAATAAGTGAACGACTGCCTGGTAACGAGTTTCCACTTTGAGCTTTTTGAGAACATTATTCATGTGGAACAGCTCCAAAGGATTGCTAACCTAACTCCAAGCCTAAAAGCAGCTAAGTTTACCTTTGCTGCTTTAACAATACTAATATGTCTCCACGACAATTAAAAAGTCACTGTACATTATCTCTCTTTTTCTTATTCTGCTATGTATTTAGCATACTAAGTGCTGAAGAACCAAAACAGTAAACGAGCCGCTATGGATGATGATTATATGATTCAAGTTCTCAGTTCTTGTTTTATTGACAATACCTTAGATTCTTCTGATTCCTTGTGTCAACTCTAATTGAGATGCTCTTGCCCTGATGTTACTGGTTTGATTCGACTGCTTTCAATTGGTTTACGTATGTTGACTCTGTTGGAATTTCAGGTGCGTCGTAGCCTCAAGCAAGATCATCAACGCCAGCTTGCTGGACTTTATGTTGGTAATCCACAACGAAAGACTTCACGTCCAACTGCCGAACTCCTTCTTGCTGCGTTCAAAGAGATTATACTGTTGCTGATTGAGGTCAAAAACCAAGTTTATGCCCATTTGACTACTCTCTGTCCGTTGCAACAGCGTATTTTTACCTTGCTTAGCTTTCCTACTACTATTTACACTCAACTTGCTGGTTAATCTTTACCCCTGGATAAACTTTTTCCTAACTCCTGTAAAAATGGGCAAACCAGGAGTTATTAAGTTAAGTTAAAGTAATCGCATCTTGAGCAAAACAGGCGATACTCTGTAACATCCCTCATTCTGCACCCGCCCCATGCGGGTTTATCAATCGTTAGATACGAGACCTTTCAGTTGAGATTCAACAGCGTTGAGGTATCCCCGATCAGTCAGGGTGCTTTGGGGCAGCCTGTTCATACTGACGGCGATTTTAATAAGGTCACTAGCACTAACCTGCTTATTGCGATAAGCAGAAACAAAGTCCATAGAACTAGGAATTCCTTGCGTCTCGAAGAAACCTTGAAAAGCTAAGAAAACGAGGTTAAAAGGCGTTACTGCCATGCGCGCTGCGATCTTTGATGGCACATCTGTCGTCTGGGTTTGCGACACATTGACTGGCGTAGTTTCTGCAACGACCTCAGCTTTCAGAGCTGGTGCTACCATTGCTGACATTAATAAAATAGATATGCTACCAAGAACTAGACGTTTCATACTGTAATCTCGGAGTAGGTATTGAGTGGAATTAATCAATTTCTTTGCTTGATTACAAAGATGAACCACTGTTATGAGTTCATCCTGAACGGCAGATGAGTATTACCTAAAAGTTTCTGAGAAAGCAGAAAAGGCTCGGCTATTGGGGCTAACGGGGTCTAGACAAAAACTGAAGCGAAAATGGCTTTAAATCCACATCTAAAAAGACTTTTAGCTCAAATGGGAATAATCTAGTGTTGGCAAGGGTTTGAGGTTTTTTTAGGTCATCAACCTCTTTTCCTTGTTCAGAGAGCTTTTCAGCCCCTTTAGGGGCTAGAAAATGGCTAAGTCCCACTAACCAACTTTTCAAACATCCTCTTAAGTCCCACCGGTGAAACTCCCTGTGTGTAAAGCTTTCAGATTTTGCTCTGACGAGAGTGACACAACAACATTAAAATCAAGTTACTGTAATGTTATCGACGAGACAATGCTCTAAGGCGATTGCTGAGAAAATCTCATCTCAGAGGACTCTCAAAGACGGCACTGTTTTTACTGGTGTAGCCTATATAGTGAGAGAGGACAAAGATGAGTACGACCCGAATATTCAACAGTTCTAAATTTTTTCAGCCAACGGACGGGGAGCCTATTCGTTCGGTCGTTACCGAATCCGAGGATGCCGTTGTTGTAGCCTGGTACATCAAGCCGGGACAGGAAATCCCCGCGCACATCCATCCTAACGGGCAAGATACTTGGACTGTTTTGACAGGGAAAGGGGAATATTATCTGGATAAAGCAGGCACTACAAAACCAATCGTTGCAGGGGATGTGGTAGTCGCTCATACCGGATGTATACACGGAGTATTCAACAACAGTGATCAGCCATTGGTTATTATTTCAGTCGTGTCGCCAGCCGATGCGGGGTATCAACTTGCCTCGTTAGAAGATTCTTTAGCTCTCCATTCCTAATTATTTATCCACTGAACGGTTTAGGATTAATTCACTAGGCTGTCTTTGACAGTTGGTGATTTCAAATGCTAAGTGAAAATAAAAGAATCACTTTAAATATATGAAAGGGTTGATTCAATAACTTTATAAAATAAAATTAGATAAAGTTATTCTATGGTGCTATCTCATTTGGTATGTTGTAGTAGTTTATTTCTATTTTGATCCTTCACTTAAGTTATGGATTGATTCAATTGGTATAAGCATTGTAATTGGTACAGGACTATGTTAAGTATTTCTTCCGGGAAGATTGGCAAAAGAAACAATTGGCAAACATTTAGACTATATCTCATGCCATTCTGTGTCTCAAGCTTCTCTGCTTTAATTAAAGGGCAGGAATTTATCGTAGTCGTATCACCAAAAATAAAAGAAACACTAGTAGCCGTATCATGCTGTGTTCTGTTTCTGTTGGTTATTTTAGTAATCAAATTAATTAAAAGTAAAATTGCTTAACAACTAGAGATAGAGACGAACAATACCATGAGCATTGATCCAAAAAAGATTAAGAGTTCAGCCAGGAAGGCTAACTATATCCCCCCTGAACCAAGACGGGTGACTCCACTTGAAGAAAAGTCTACTCTTACTGCTGTCTCAACTCAGTATTTTGCGCCCCCGCCAAAGCCAGCCGTGAGCCAAGCTAAGGACGATTACATGGAATTACAGCGCCGCCAGTGGCAGAGAGAGCGGGAGGCGTTAGGGGTTTTGTCCTCCCTTAGCTATCGGTCTGGCGAACTGAATAGCTATTTGAAAGACATTGCTTGCGGAGTCAGCCAACTGGTCGAAATAGATTGGACGGTTGTGACCCTATGCCAAGACGGGTTTGAGACGATACTGGCAAGTAGTATCGACATGGATGAAGACGCTCCTCGTATCTATGCGCTGCACGGTTTATTAACTGGTACTGTTATAAAAATTGGACGTACTCTAGCTGTTGAGGATGCTGAAACCCAGCCAGAGTATGGCAGACCTGCAAAGGGTTATCAAGCTTATCTGGGGATACCGTTGCGGACTTCCCAAGGTGAAGTGATTGGCACAGTCTGCTCTTTTCATCGGCAACCGCGCGAATTTACAACAGAAGAAATTCAAATCGTTGAGCTGTTTGCGGAACGCGCTGCCACGGCGATTGATAACTATCATCTCTACCAGCAGCAGCGACAGTTTAATGAAGCTCTGGAGACAGAAGTAGAAAAACGGACAGAGGAACTGCGGGTAGCTCAAGTCAAGTTAGTAGAGCAGGAACGCCTGGCAGCTATTGGCGAATTTGCTGCCATGATTGTACATGAGATTCGCAACCCTCTAACCACGATGATTATGGGGTTGAATTATTTTAGGAAGACTATTCTGCCCAAAGCAGCCCAAGAGCGGTTATCGTTAGCTCTTAGCGAAGCGGGCCGTCTAGAACGCCTATTGCGTGAAATCTTGCTCTACGCGAAACCTCAAGTGTTGCAGCTCTCAACCTTGGATGTGAATGAATTCATTCATGAGATGCTCATGTCAATCCGCGAGATGCCGGAAGCACTGGAGCGGCAGATAGAATTCATTCCGGCTAAGGCTACGGTCAAAATCGTGGCGGATAAGGACAAGCTCAAACAAGTGTTTATCAACATTGTCCGCAATGCCTGTGAGGCGATTGCACCTGGGGATGTAGTCAGATGGCACGTAGAGATTGGTACCGTTCTAGATCAGGTTTTTATCAGTGTTCACAATGGTGGCGGCTCAATTCCTGGGGAAGTTCTCTCCAAGCTAACTGAGCCATTCTACTCTACGAAACCTTGCGGCACTGGATTGGGGCTTGCCATTGTCAAACGCATCGTCAACGCTCATGGCGGGGAACTATTTATTCAGTCTGACCAGTTGACAGGCACGATGGTGAGCATCCAATTACCTATAGCTTAGCTGCGGTAGTTAATGAGTAGTACTCATCCTAGAAAAAATGGGTACTGCTTAACATGTAATGATAGAAGAGTAGAAATTCTTGCTAACCTGAGTTCGGGTTAAGCAGCTTGAGAGAAAGCGAAGTCCAAATTGAGTGAAGGCTTCTTGGGCTGATGACAATAAGCAATCAATCCGCATAGGATATTCACCATACAGTTCACCGGGCTGCGATGCCTGGAATGCTCAATCTGAGAAATATTCTTCAGTTGATCAATGATATTTTCGATAATTGATGAATTGCGAGGACTGAAGATTGAATTTTCAGACTGTTCTGAATGGCAATATGTTAGGGATAGTCGAGGGCAAGGGAAGCCAAAGATTTATAGATGCGTCAAAACTGTCCCGATTGAGTAGCTTGTGTCATCTAAAGACTACTCTGATAATTGGCTTCCAGTACCTATACCCATGTGACTCCTGGCTTTTTCTATCGCTTTAACTTAGAGTTGCTAAAAAAAAGCATATCTAACATAACTCAGTTCTGTGGTTTACAAACGACCGTTTATAAGACAGATTTTTTGAGCTGGCACAACACGCCTCAAATCTACCTGCACCGTGTCTCAAAACCCATCTTTTAATCTATGTCTTATCAAATAATTAATAAATGAGTTACGAGACATTTTAAGGAAAATTGGATATTGCCGGATTAGCTGCTGCCAGAGCTAGAGACAGGAGAGGTGGTAGAAAGGAGCAGCACAATTCTAAGAAGATTTCCACTGCCGTTAAGTTGGCTGATACCTCGCCCGACACAATTGCGGACATTTGCAAACATTTAGGGATTAGTCGCTCAACTTATTATCGTCGTCGTGCCAACTTAACTCTTAACTAAAATTTAAACTGATTATTTTAACTGTTAATTTTGCAGTAATTTGGATACTTCCCGAATTATTGCGCGAAGCAATTTAGCTTTGGTCTGCCCTGTGTACTCAGCTAACTCTGATAGTTGCTCGTAGGTTTCTGGGTCAAGGTCAAGCGTGATTCGGGTTTTTGAGGGGACTTGCTTCTTCAGCTTTTCTAGCAGGTTTTCTTCTTCCTGGGTCGGAGCCGTCTTCTTCCCTTTTGTCTTTTGTTTGCTGGCAGGCGCAGCCTTTGGTTCTAAGTTACTTAATGAAGAAAATTGAGAAACCAAATCAGTTAAGGAATGTCGAGGTTTCTTCTTGCTCATTTCGCCAACCTCAAAATCTCTGTAAATAACCGCTGGTAATCTGACGCTGCATCGTCTGACCCTTTTAGCCCCCAGACTGTTGTGTTCTGCAAGAAGGCATCAGCAATCGCTTGCCGCTGATAGATAACTTGCTTGAATGCCTTGACTCCTTCCAGTTGCTTTAACAGCTCTTGGGCTTCTTTCAACAGTTTGGTATTCTTCACTCCTCGATTAATGAAGATGCCGGATAGCGGCAATCCACTTCGGGCATTTTGGATTTGCCGTACCATCCTGACAGCCGACGCTGCTGAAACTAAATCTAGTCCTGATGGGGTAATCGGAATTACTGCAAGTTTTGCAGTTAGAAGCGTACACCGGGTTGCTTCTCCCAAATTCCCGGCATTGTCCACTACCAAATAATCCACAGTCTTTTCCAGCTTGGGAATTTCTTCAGCCAATTCATCTGGATCGGTCATGCGATATATAGGCACTTCTGTATCCATTGAATGCAGCCAGGTGGAGGTACTGCTCTGACCATCAGCGTCAATGACCGCAACCTTGCGCTTTTTGATGGCAGATAACCAATAGGCAAAATGGGTAAGAGTTGTTGATTTTCCTACTCCACCCTTTAAATTGCTGAAGCAGATGGTGGTCATTTTTACTGCATTTTATTCCTGATTTATCTTACTGTATTTTGTTCCAATGATAGCCAACAGCTTGGTAGTTCTGGCTTTCTTTAATGCGGTTAGGCGGTAAAAATGTACAGTGACTTTTTAATTGTCGTGGAGAGATATTAGTGTCGTTAGCAAAGCTAGACTTAGCTGCTTTTGGGCTTGGAGCCAGGGTACGCAATAGACCTCCTGCATGACTCATGAGGCATGCAGGAGGTCTATTGATCACTCCCCCAAAACGTTTTTGTTGAGGAGAGTCGGTCGCCAATTTTATTGGTCTTGCAGGCTATAGACTTTAGCAGTTATTGCCAACCTTCTGGCGTTGCTTGCGCTTCAGTCCTGTTGCTATAAAACCAAACAAGCTCAGAGCGGCAAGGGTTCTCGGCTCAGGAACTGCTTTACTTTCTAGTGGTGGGGTACTGGCAGGAGGGCGGCGGAATAAGGTGCCTTGTTCAAAGCTGTATGCTAGCTTGATGAGTGTTGCCTCATCGTAGGCTCTCCCTAAAAACTCCAGACCGACAGGCAGGTCATCTTCCGTAAATCCAGCAGGAACCGTAATTGCCGGAAAGCCGGAAAATGGACTCAAACGATTGGCAGCACCGGATGCTAGCGGCTGATTAAAAATATTAGGTGGGCTAGCAACAGATGGATAAATCAGAGCATCTAAGCCCTCCAGTGCAGCTAACAATGAAGTTTGTGTCAAGGTCGGACGTTCTGTAATAATTTTCAAGTATTCAGGATCGAGTTCAGGCGGCATCCGATTGTTTCTAGCAATGTAGGATGCCTCAAAGTCTTTCAGATATAATCCACTATCAATAATGTCCCCTAAACTTGTCACGCCTGATGGAGGTACTGGTCGTTCTGCTAAAAAGGTATTGAGATCCCGTTTGAATTCAAAATTACTCAAGCTGGGAAACTCCAGTATTTGAGCCAGATTGGGGATTGTAACCTCTACAACTTTTGCCCCCAATGCTTTAATCGCATCAATTGCTGAGTTAATGACAGTTGTTGTTTTAATACTTTCAGGATTGGAATCTAAGCCAAAGAGATCGCGAACCACGCCAATCCGAGCACCTTGAAGACCATTTGGGTTAAGAAAATCCGTGTATTTGACGGGTGCTTTCTCGTTGTCAGTTACCGAATCATTAGGGTCAAACCCTGCCGTGATTTCCAGAGCGATCGCCGCATCTGCAACGCTGCGGGTCATAGGACCACCCACATCTTGAGTTAGGGCTAACGGAATAATCCCATCACGGCTAGAAAGCCCGATGGTTGGTCTAATTCCAACCAGGCTATTGAATGAAGATGGCACACGAATGGAACCTCCTGTGTCAGTCCCCATCCCAATTACACCAAAGTTAGCAGCGATCGCCGCTCCTGTACCACCACTAGACCCTCCCGCATTCCTGGCAAGGTCATAGGGATTGAGGGTTGTACCTCCTAATGAACTAACTGTAGTAAAGGAAAAAGCGAATTCAGATAAGTTTGATTTGGCAAGAATCAATCCACCAGATTCTCTCAATCGAGCAACTTGGAACGCATCCTGTCCCGTCTCATAGCCTTCTAGTGCCAGTGCTCCGGCTGTTGTAGGCATATCAAACGTTTCATAGTTGTCTTTGAGAATAATAGGAACACAGTGCAATGAACCCACGGGTCCCGACTGAGCATATCTGGCATCTAGATCAGCAGCGATCGCCAGAGCATTAGGATTAATACTGATAATTGCATTTAGAGCAGGACCCTGATCATCATAAGCTTGGATACGATTCAAGTAAGCTTGCGTAATGCTGGTACAACTTGTGCCAGAGCCTAACGCAGACTCAATACTACCCACAGTTGCTTCCTCTGGACGGAAAGACGCTGCACTAGCGATACCCGGTAGAAACACCAAAGCCAGGGTTTGCGAAGCAAGCGCAACAATTGTCTTTTTAATAGGTATAGATACCACCATAATTCCCCATCTAGAAAGGTTCTTTATCCAGCCCCACTAAAGCGCTAATGAGTAAGCTGGAATGCACTGAAGCTTTATATATTTGAAAGCACAGTAAGATTGCGGTGATATCCGATACAGACAGTACCAAAAATTTATCGAATCTTCATAAAGCAATTTAATACATGAAGCTTTAGTAAAGAGACTATCCAAGGGAATCTTGTTGTGCAAGTTAGTTCATTTCTACATTGAGAACACAGCGACCTACTGCTGTGCCATATTTACTATTGGTCACAGTAAAGTCTACCGCACTGCTCAATGCCGTCACGCGAATCTGTTCACCTGTTGAAGTTTGCCCTGTCCCTACTAATGCAAGAGTGTCAGTATTTTCTACAGTAATTTCAATGGTTTCTTTATAGTTACCCTGTAGAAAATTAGGAGCATCGTAAATTTTCAGCTCAAAGTGGTTAGAACTTCGATTTAGCAGCTCTACTGTGTAGGAACGGCTGACTCCTGACGCCTCACAAGACCAAACTGTTGCCTCCATATTTATGCTTGAGCTATTGCATCCTAATCCAGAAATAATCAGGGTGAGCAATAAAGCAATTTCTAAGCCCATTGAGCATTCTTCTTTCTTAAGCAGAATTGATCACAGCATCCGTGAAAGGGAGCCAAACAACGAAAAAGCTGAACTTAAAGAATACCGATCTAGACATCCACAGAACGCGTAACAGTTTCCGAATGAACATTCACCAGAGCTGTTTTTGTTACCAAACCGGGTAGCACTGCCTCAACTTGAGTTTTCTGATTTCTCCTCCGCGCTACCTGAATTGAGAGCATGCTGCTTCCTAAAAGGAGCAAAGCAGGAACCAAGCCGGGTTCAGGGACAGACTCATATTCAATTACCTCACCTGGTAAGGCTGGAACTAAGAGTGATGGACGGCGCTCCATCGTTGCTTGCTCAAATGCATAAGCTAGCCCTAGTAAGGTGGACTCATCATAAGGGCGTCCCGTAAACGAGAGAGTTACTGGCAAATTAGTTGAGCCAAACCCAGCGGGAACCGTGATATCAGGAAACCCCGTTGAGCTAGAAAGTTCAACCGGACGAGCTGGAGGAGATCCAGGGAAACTCTCGAAGGTTGGATCAATGGTTCCGCGCAACGGACGAGCAAACGTATTCAACGTAGGAAAAACAAAAGCATCCAGATCCAGAGAATTTAAGGTGTCCAGTAGCGTATTTCTGACAAAAGGAGTCAAAAATTCCGCCACATTGACATAATTTGGATCGGTAATACCTAGCGTAGTTGCTGATTGCCTTAGGGTGCCAAGTACGATAGAAGGGGTGTCAGACTCAGCAATTTCTGGAGTCTCCAGCACTGCAATGAGTTCTTCAATGGTTTTGGGATATTCAGAGTCGAGGGTAGCTAAATATTCCTCCAGGTATTTTTCTTGTTCAACAGGAATTGCTGTGCCATAAAGGCTGCTGGTGAGCGCCAAGAAATCAGTATCAAATGCAACGTCCACAGTTGTTGCGCCCAATCCCCGCATCAGATCCAACGCATCTTCTGTAATCTGCGTAATTTCTGGATCAATGCCATTGTCAATGCCCAAATAATTGCGTAAAACACCAAGGCGAGATCCTTTGAGGGCACCTTTATCAAGAAACTGTGTGTAGTCTGTGTAGAATTTATCCAGTTCAACATCAGGGGCAGCAATAGGCGTTTGAAAGCTGGGGTTGTTAGGATCAAATTCAACCATTACGCTCAATGCTGTGGCAGCATCAGTTAAATTCCGCGCCATCGGACCAATCATGTCTCTCGACAACACAAATGGAATGATGCCATCCAAGCTTACTAATCCGCGAGTTGGCCGGATGCAGGCTAAAGCTTGAAAAGAGCAAGGGGTACGAATTGAGCCACCTGTGTCACTGCCCGTGCCAAATACCGCAAAGTTAGCAGCGATTGCTGCTCCAGTGCCGCCACTAGAACCACCTGTTGAGCGATTGAAATTGTAAGGATTCAAGGTTGCACCACCAATGGAGCTATAGCCGGAGCCAGAAATAGCAAATTCATCCATTTCGGCTTTGCCCAGAATGATAGCTCCTGCCTCACGAAACTTTTGAACTACATAGGCATCATCTGGCGGTAGTGAACCCCTTAGGGCATCTGAACCACCTGTGGTGGGAATGCCAGAGGTATCGTGATTATCTTTGAGCAAGATTGGAATACCATGCAGAGGGCTACGTGCGCCATACAATTGGCGTTCAATATCCAATTCTCGGGCAGTTTCTAAAGCGTTGGGGTTGAGGGCAAGAACCGAGTTAATCATCGGGCCTGCATCATCATAGGTGGCAATGCGGTTGAGATAAAGCTGAACTAATTCTTCGGAGGTTAACGCACCGGAATCAAAGGCTTGATTAATTTTAGCAATCGAGGCTTCTTCTAGCCTAAAGACTGCGGCATTAACGGCTTCAGCAACAAAACACAGAAACGTGGTTGGGGCGGCGATCGCCACTACAGCAGTATGTCTAATACTTTTTAACACTCAATCCATCCTCTTAGGTAAATGCCATTGATTGAAGTGCAATCAATAGGCTGAATAAAGCCTTAAGCTTTAGGAATTTGTATTGTGAGTTAGCGGATATTTTCAAGGGGAGTTAGACAATACTGTTCTAAATCTTTGTTTGGTTCTGTCTCCGCTTCGCTCACCATCGTCGCCTGCATTGCTAGAGAAGCGATCGCCTTCATTGAATCTTGCATAGATGCTCCAGTTCCACTCCTGATCAAGACAATCGAAAGAACTACACCAACAGATGCATCACTAAAAATAGTGCGTGTGCGGATCTTTCATGTCTAAAGTTATGAGTTTCCCAAAGAAATAACTGTTCAATGAGATACAACCATTCAATATCTGGGAATGAGAGGGTAAGTAACTAGCCTGCTTGACTGAAAAAGCTTAGTTAGGAGCGTACTCAAAGGTGAGGATTGTGGACTCTATACGATAGGTACGCTAAGCATGCTGTTGACCAGAAGCAATGACCGGATGAGGGTTGCGATTACCAGAGAAGCGGATCGTCCGAATCACCTTCCATCCGTCTTGCAAAGCGGCTTTAATCCGTAAGCGCTATAGTTTGGCTCTTGTTCAGGTCAACTAAGAGCTTGCCGTAGGTTTGATGTTTACGTAGGCTCCTACAATTTTTACCCGGCACTTAGAGAATATTTAAAGAATTAGTAAATTCGATACAGATAAGAAGCGAAAAAAAGTGATAAACAATCCTCACAAAGAAACATACATTGTGGTGCAGGGTGAATATAGTGAGAAAAAGCAACATGGCTGCTAGTGTAGCTGTAATGATTGGTGTTTCTACATCACCATTCGCCGCACAGGCGGCTTCGTTGAGAGGGTCATCGGTAAATGTAGTAGAGTTAACGTCAGCTCAGATTCAGTTAGACCTAGCAGCCCAAAAGTATACTGTTCAAGACCTAGTAAGTTCTTACCAGGAACGAATTGACAAGTATAACCCACTCTACAATGCGTTTACTTACCTTAATCCTAATGCGTTGCAAGATGCAGCGGCAGCAGATGCTGTACTCTTGGCTAACAATGGTCAGATCCCAGACGGAAAGTTATTGTTCGGCGTACCGATTGTCATCAAAGATTCGATGAACGTTGCAGGTGTGCGAACAACAGGTGGATATAGTGGTTTTACGAGTGAGAATGGTGGGGTAGATATGATCCCACTGGAAGATTCACCGATCGTCGCGCGGTTGAAAGATGCAGGAGCAATTATTCTTGGAAAGACAAACCTACCAAGGTTTGCGCGAAGCGGATCAAATGCGAACACCAGTTATCTTGGTCCAACACTCAATTCCTACAATATTGATATAGTCCCAGGTGGTAGTAGTACAGGAACTGCAACAGCAGTATCAGCGAGTTTTGCTGCCGAAGGAACAGCTGAAGAAACAGGCGGGTCGATTCAAAATCCGGCAGGTGCCCAAGCCTTAGTTGGGATCAAGCCAACATTTGGGCTGGTTCCTACAAGTGGTGGGATTCCCCTGGCTGGCTCAACCCGTGATGTTTTTGGCCCTAATTCCAAGACAGTGACGGATGCAGCTAACTTTTTAACGGTAATTGCAGGGTATGATCCATCAGACCCAAACTCAGCAGTTGCAATTGGCAACATCCCGACAGAGGGATATGCTGCGGGGTTAGGAACTACATCCTTACAGGGAAAGCGATTTGGGCTTTTTGGTACAGGATTTAAAGATGTGGAACTAGCAGAGGAAACAAAATCTCTGTATGGTAACTCTATTTCAATCCTAAAGAATTTGGGAGCAGAGGTCGTAGAAGATCCGTTTGCAGGGACGAATTTCAATACTCTAGGTGCAACTTTTACCGCATATGGTGGCTCGAATACACCCTATGATTTGACGCAATGGTTGAAGACACTCGATCCAGCCCAGTCGCCCACGTCTGTAGCAGAATTTCAGAACATAACAGGGATTGATCTCCTAGCTGAAAGTGGACCGTTACTTGGAGCATTTACACCAATAAATGGTCTTGAAGAGTCAGTGAAACAGCCTAACGTTTTTCAGACTGATCTGGTGCAAAAGTTTATGGACGGACGGAAAACGATGCTGTCCCTATTCCAAACAGTACTAGCGGATAATAAGCTAGACGGGCTGTTCTTCCCACAACAGAGAAGTGAACCGGGACTATTGTTCGATGGGTCATACACTACTACCACCGTGCCAGAGATTAATTTGCTAGGAACACCCCAAGTGAATTTGCCTGGCGGATACTACGCTTCTGGAACTCCGTTTAGCGTAGCGTTTCTAGGGGATATGTTCAGCGAGGCAAGCTTGCTCAACTATGCTTATGCATTTGAACAGGAGACGAGATTCCGGAAGGCACCCAAATTAGTTCCCGAATCTAACCCTACTTCTGCCCTTCTAGCCCTCGGTGTCTTCAGTGCCATCGTTCCTTTACGTCGTCGCAAGAAGGTTTGAGAAACAGCCAAAGTATAGAGCCACAAGAGGTTAAATATTGATGGCTCTATACTCCCGATGCTGTACTAGCAGTCACCCTTCACTCTCCAAGCATTGTTCGTACCTGCAATCTCCAAAAGTTCCAATTAGAACCTGCAATGATTAGCCCGATTGTCAGGTTGCCATGCTTAATCGGGAAATTAAAACTACGTGTAAAAAAAGACGGGTATCGGTGGCTGGCGAAGGCGAGATATGAATGGTGGGATGAGTGTCGGATAAGCCAAAAAGAATTTGATCGAGCCTGCGCTTTACTTGAGCGAAAAGAGCTAATAGTCAGCCGAGTTTACAAATTTGACGGCAACCCGACCAAGCACCTGCGAGTGAATTGGGACAAATTTTTAGATTTACACCGAGAAGTGGTGCAGAATCCACCATCAAATCCGTATTCACCAAAATCAAATCAACAAAAAGCGGAAAATGGTTATTCCTCAAAAGGTAAAAACCATGCTGTGTCTATGTTTGACGGTCGTATTGACTCGGATGTTGCCAAAAATCAGATAAGACAGTCAGGAAAATCGTTATTACCGAAAGAGGAATTTGGTTATTCCTCAAAAGGTAATAACCAAATTGACGAAACCGGAATAAGGAAAATGACGAAAACGGAAGAACCTCTTACAGAGATTACGGTCATAGATTACTCCAAAGAGTACGTGCATCTAGATTTAGATCCGGAAGCGCACACACACGAAAATGAAAAAACAGAAAGACCAAGATCCGGATGCACACACACACTGGAAATTGTTGAAGAAATAGAAAGGCCCGTAACTACTTCGACAGCTGCAACTACTTCGACAGCTGCGACAGCTGCTGAAAAAACAGAAAACCCTGCAACAACGAGCAATACGACAACAGCGACAGCGACAGAGACAGCCACGCTGACAAATAGACGGATACACCCGGCAAAGAAGACAGAATGCTCGGATTCAAGAGATCCGTGGATGAAAGGTATGAACCCGCTACCGGAATTTAAGGAATGGGTTTATCAGCTGCGACGAGCTGAAGGGTTTGAGGCCGCATCGTTAGCAAATGCTGCTTCAGAAATTCGGAATGACTACCTAATAGCAAAAGACTTGTGGAAGGAGTTTCAGCGCTCCGGGAAGGGCATTGTAGGAGGAGTTGAGTATAGAAAGCTGGATTACAATTTTCTCCTAGCTTCGTGCGCCTCTAAATTTGAGTTTATTTGGTTAATGCCTGGAATATATCCTCGCCTTTGTATAGCAGCCGAGAATTTTTGGTCGTTAAGAGCAACTGTCCCATTTTTGATGTTTGACTAGGCTAAAGCAATTAGGCTACATCAACGTAAAAGCAAGCTTTTGCGACATCAAGTGTCCCGGTTGCAGTCAAAAGCGAGACAGTTTGAATCATTAAGTGCCTAATGAAACTAGCGGCTGAAGTCCATGTTCAGCAAAACTTCCAGCCTTAGCGACTAAAAAATCTCCATTGCTATACAAAGGCGATTTAGTACAGCGTTTTAATACGAAAAGTTAAGGGGTTCAAGCTTCTGATTTCTAGCAGGTTCAATTGGTACGCCCCTTAGCGTAAGTTTTTGTTCGGATACTACTCATACCCCTACAGTAACTTTTTAATTGTCGTGGAGAGATATTAGTGTCATTAAAGCAGCACAGCTAGACTTAGCTGCTAAAGGGCTTGGAGCCAGAGTACACAATCCTTTGGCGCTAATGATAGGTTGGTCGCACAAACTTTCTCTGCAATCTTGCAGTAGAGCAACTTTGCACGAGCGACACGAATTTGTCTCAATGTCATTTAATTTGGCATCGTGACAAAAATCGCCGAGAGTGCAACATAACAAGGATTATGTCCTTTTCACCAAAAGCTGAGAAAATCCCAAATATAATTTGTTATCTAATATCCGTTAGTACCCTACAGCAGCCCCGTCTCCGCGTGGATCTGCACCACCAAATTTTATGTTGGTTGCCGGCTCAATAAGAATTGCCCCTGCGTGTCCCATTGTATCTGTGTAGTTATCCACTACCTTGACTGGATGACCTCTTTGAATTAACCCTTTGACTACAGTTGGCGGCACTCGTCCTTCAATTTTAAGGTCATTAGATGAGGCTCCCCAAGTACGACCTTGCAACCATCGCGGTGCTTCAATCGCATCTTGTACACTAAATCCGAAGTCTACAATCCGAGTTACAAGGGCAGCTTGGGTTTGTGGCTGTCCTTCTCCCCCCATTGTTCCGTAAACTAAATAGGGTTTTCCATCCTGAAATAGCATTGCCGGATTCAAAGTATGAAAGGTTCGCTTTCGGGGTTCTAAATGATTAACATGCTTTGGATCTAGAGAAAAGAAACTCCCTCGATTTTGTAGCAAAACTCCCGTATTTGCAGCAACAATCCCCGCTCCATAGTCATGATATATACTTTGAATTAAAGATACAGCGTTGCCATCTTTATCAACCACACCCAACCAGACAGTATCGCCTTTTGGATCGAGGAGCTTAGCTTCTTTAACAGCAACTCTCATATTGATGCGTGCTGCTAAATCCCTACCATGCTTTTTGGACAGAAGCGTATCCAAAGGAATATTAACGAAGGATGGGTCGCTGAGATACTTGTCTCTATCGGCGAAAGCAAGTTTTGTTGCTTCTACTATCGTGTGGTAGTAATCTACTGTGCCTTCCCCTATCTTCTTCAAGTCAAAGTTGTTGAGGATGTTGAGAATCGAGAGAGAAGCCATTCCCTGTGTATTAGGTGGAAAATTATAGGCTTTGTATTTGCGGTAGTCTGCTGAAATCGGTTCAACCCAATCAGCCGTGTGTGAGGCAAAGTCTTCTAGAGTTAGAATCCCGCCGTTAGCTTCTAAGTCTTTGATGATATTTTGAGCGATGTCACCCTTATAAAATTCAGCAGCCCCTTTTTCAGAAATTGCCTTCAGGGTTTTAGCAAGCTGTGGCTGTTTAAAGACTTCACCAGCTTGGTAAGACTGACCATTTGACTTGAGATAGGTCTGCTTGAAGCCTTGAAAACGTTGAAGATTACGGAATTCTTTGTCCTTCTCATCAATATTCGTTTTAGTCCAATAGTTCTGACTAGGAGTTACTGGAAAGCCATTTTCTCCATAGCTAATGGCAGAATCAAACAGCTTACTCCAAGGCAGACTATTACCTATACTTTGTTGAGCATATTTATAGGCTTCTCCCCAGCCAGAAACCGCTCCAGGTACTGTATTGGCTGCTAAATAGCCTCTAGAGGGGATTTTTGTATAACCTTTAGCTTGATAGAAGTCGATTGTTGCTTTTTGACCGGACCTACCGCTAGCATTTAAGGCTTTTAATTCGCGAGTTTTAGCATTATAAATTAACCAAAAGTTATCTCCTCCAATACTGTTCATATGTGGATAAACTACTGCTAACGTAGATGCAGCCGCAATCGAAGCATCTACAGCATTCCCACCTTGCCTGAGTATGTCTAAAGCAGCTTGAGAAGCTAAGTAGTGAGGTGTCGTTACCATGCCATTCATAGACATAGTAGTTGGTCGGTTAGCAGCGTTCACTACATTAACTTTTGTAAGAGTTGAGACAGCTACCAAAACTGGAGCAAAAACGGTTGAAAAACTGAATGCACTTGCCAAAGCAATAACCGTCACTTTTTTCCTAGCCAAATACATTGAGAAGCCCCTTTAGTAATTACCCTGTCCCTATATGACTCACATTATTAAGATACTTTGCTGGAGAAATTAGTATTGAAATTTACAACTGTAGGCAATATGCTGCTTTTAATCTATAGCAGCTACCCGGTTAGCTACTATTACTACTCAAACCTCAGACAAAAGAAGCGGCAGCGCCAGGAGGATATAAATTTAAGTAGCTTAATAAAAAGCCTGTTGGGCGAATTAGCTGGAGCAAAGGAAAGATAAGGATTGACCTGAGCCCATTTGCTCAGCACTACTCACGGCTTAATGTGCTAGAGACAAGAAGCTGTTATAGCTTGTATTTTATATTTTGTAGATAGAACAAAGAATCACCCGCTTAAACTGCCAAAAGTAGGAAGCAGAAAATTAGGTGCCATTGGCACTTAAATAAAGCGATCGCGTTCTTGGAAGCAGATTGCCAAGCGCAAGCTTTCTTAAGGGCATAGTCCTTCGCGTTCAACCTGGCAGGGAGGAAATGCACGAGAGCTAACCCAAATTTCGCGCACTCATGAAGGAAAACGCGATCGCTTAAGAGCCAACAACTTTACTAATCACCAGATTGAGAATCGCCTTCCTCAATCTCTCCCAATAGGAAATCGGTTTCGTCAATCTCCTCGGTTTCGTCAATCTCCGCTAACACACCAGTGTCATCAAGCTCAACCAGTAGCCATTCATTCTTTTCGCAAATATCTACTCTTTCTCCACTAGCTAGTTCAAACGTGCAATGCAGTTTTTGCGGGTCTTGTGGAGCGGAAACGGCAGAAACGAACGTTGCGTCAACCCACTCGTATTTGTTTTCACGGATGAGTCGGACTTTGCATTTATCCCCGGTTTTGGCTTTGTCTTGAGCCTCGGACTTTAGTTTCTTTAATCGGTCTCGTTCCTCAGGACTGATACACTTCCAAATCTCCTTCCACAGTTCTGGGCTTTCGTTGCAGAACATAGACATCACCACCATAGCCATGATTCCGTCTTGAGCATTTATCAACATCTGCGCCGATTCCAGAATGTCTTGCAAGGCTGTTGTCCCACTTTCCTGAACAGCATTTTCTGCAATTTTTTGTGACGGGTACTGTGATGAGTTATGTGATGAGTTATGTGATGGGTCAAAAAGGTTGCCCTGTAAGGCTGTGGCGGATTGTGACGGGTCAACGCCTTCATCCTTATATAATGTGTCACTCGTCTTACCGCTCACACCATCGCCGCTACTCTCCTCATTCGTTTTTTTCATTGCATCAGAATATTCAGATAATCCATCACTATCCGTAACATCCTTATCCGGCAACGGTTCTGACCCGTCACGGCATTCATCACGAGCCGTCACGGCACCCTTCACAGCTTGCGAAAGTGTCCAATCATAGGTTGGAATATTGCCGTCAGTACCTCCTCGAATCCGTAGACCTTTAATTACCTTGCCTACCCTGGTACTAACTTTTTCTATCTCCGTCCAGCCCAAGATTTTTTGACACAGCTCCAATAAATCAGGGCTGAAGTTTTTAGAAGCACGGGGTGAAGTACCCGAAGCTTTGCAATGATTCCAGTAAGAGCCATATAGTGTGTGGATGTTATTGGAATCATTGCCGACTGGAGTTGATGCCATTGCGTCACGAATTACACAGTCGTTGAGCCATGCTGCAATGCTGTCGGTTCGGATGCGCCCTTCCCAGAACTGCTCGTCCATTTCTGGAACGGATTCAAGTCCCAGCAACACCTCTGTTACGCGCTCGGCAGGGATGCTCAATAAGTAGTTTGTAAACGCCGCCAACTGTGGTTGAAAATCTTTGTTTAAATCCCGGCGCTTGGATGGGACGACACCTTGATTGAACGGAATGGCAATAATTCGGCGTGACATCCCAGAAGAATTGTCACCAGCGAAAACCGGGAAGTTGGAGCTGACGGCTACCATGCCATCGAATTTGAATTGGAAAGCTTTCTTTCCTTTCTCTTCCGCTCGTAGCCAGTCGCCGCCAGTTAAGCTCTTGAATTTACCCATCTGGCGATTGCCCTTGTCTTCATCCCAGAAAGCTATTAGGCGCTTGCGGTAAGCGTTGGCAGCCTCAAAGCGATTACCGCACCAGTCTTCCAACGTAGAGCTGTGAACGTTGGATATGCCAATTAAATCAACCAGAAGCCTCATATAGGTGCCTTTTCCGCTGCCGCCAATTCCAATTGTGTGAAGGAATTTTTGCAGGTCGGAGCGCCCCACTAGGACGGCATTGGCGAAACAAATCAAAATCTCTTTGAGTGCAGGATTTCCACCTGTGGCATGGGTTAGGAATTCGTCAATCAGGCTCCAATCAGTCGCATTGGTATCGTGTGTCCGTTCCAGCGCCCATGTAAATTTGTAGCCGGGTGAATGAGGCAGTAACTTACCTGTTGCTAATTCCAGCACTCCGTCACTAAAAGGCAGTAATTCATTGGCACTCTTTTCATCCCATGTCCGCTGCATTAACTCACATCGCAGTTTCTTGACGATGTTTGTGATGTAGGAGTGAGAGCCGTAACCGCTGATTTCAAGGGTTTTTAGTATGTTGCTGACGATGCTTTCAATGAAGTTATCAGATTCGACTGACCAGACTCCAGGCAGCTCGGCTTCATACCGCATCCAAGAACTTGTGATGTTGTTGAAAGCGAGGCGATTACGATATTCCTCTGCAATCTCCTCAGCTACTTTGTCGGCGGCTGGTATCTTTTTAGATTTTTTCTCCTGTTGTTGCTCCTGAGATTCAGTCTCTGTCTTAGTCTCTTGAGCTGAGCGCTCCTCTAATGACCGATGAATTTCCTCCTCTAGCTTTCTAATAAATTCTGCTGAACCCATGACTTTTAAGATGTCTACTACATCTCCTTTTTCGGGTAAGTCAGGGTAAATTGCAACTGGGTCGATGACAATGCAAGCCAGCCCAATCTTAGTACAGGAGTCTAAAACTTTCTCGGCTTTGGCACTGCCTATGTCGTCATTGTCTTTCAGGTAAATTAAAACTACATTTGCCTTTTTTAGCACCATAGCTAGTGCCATTAGAGCGGACTCAGACCAAGCCCCGCCTTTGGTTGTAATTCCAGCTATTCCTACACTGCGTAGTTCCTCTACACATTCCTCACCCTCAACAAATAGCAATCCTTTTGCATTGGTGCTTTCGTCAGCCTTAATCGCAGCCATTGCT
>NZ_JACJON010000071.1 GCF_014695585.1 Microcoleus sp. FACHB-831
CAAATGTGATTTTGTTTACCTCGCATCTTACCGTTCTTACGGATATGATTGGAACCGCATTCAGGACATTGCATCAGATTTAGCCTCAATTCATAGCACCATTATGCAACGCCGGGTCTTCCATGGAGCGGCCCAGCAGAGATTCTGGCGCTAAATGGGTTCTTCATCACGTTGTTTGCCGGATCGGGTTGGCTGTTTCGGCGCGCTGCGCGTGGGTGACCCGAATGTGGGCATTCCTAACATATTCACATATTCATTCAAGCCACACCCCTGGAGCGGTTTACTAGGGTTCTTGGACTTAGTTAAACTGTGTTAGTGGCAAACCTTCTACTAGAATTTTGCCCATTGGTGCGAAGCTATAGCCTTCTAGTTGAGTATGAGGCTCAAATATCTTCCTCAAAACCAAGCGAAACTGCAATAAAAAAATGGCATAGCAAGCGTTCCGATATTCTCGACACAGGTTCCTTAACTGTTGGAGTTTCTTCCCCAAAAGCTCAATATTGGAATTATCCTACAGGGGGAGAAAGGGAACTTGATTTTTGGCTACTGGGTAGCAGCTGTCCTCAGCATATCCAAAGTGATGAGCTTTAACTTTCTCTTTCTTGGCTGTTAAGCCACCACCGCAATAGGGGACAGGTTAACTACGTTTTATCGCTGGCTACATCTTCAATAGTGGCTAAGTTATCCTCACGATCTACGCCATACTTGAGCCACATTGGAGGTTTTTTGTCAAGCATAGGGGAAACGCGATCGCCTTCTTTGGCAATGTTGGAAGCGGTGAAGTAAGCGGTTCTGTACAAACAAGTGAAAGCCGTCCTAGATAGGTCAGCGAGTTTGAGGCGTTTTCCCCCGCCCCACAATGAATTGTTTGAGAGACTGCTAAAATTACGAGAATCATGCCTCACTTGTCAGTTGCGTGCAGTCAGAATAGGAATGAGCAGTGGAATCAACGTTTTTGCTTCACAAGCCAGTTAGTTACGGAAGCTCAAGCGCCAACTCGGTCTTCTTGATGATGCTTTTACTCCACATCATTGCCGGGGCTATCGCACCGCTCTCGGCCGTTGCAGCTTTCAGAGCGCGAAAGGGCAGCAGATTGCACGTTAATTCGGGACGCTTTTTCGCCTGGTCGATGGTCACCCTAGCCCTTAGCGGTATCGTGCTCGATGGGGTTCGACTCTGCTTTTTCGTAAAAGAAAACCATACAAAATACGCGGGTTACACCATGCCCACCACGTATCCGGCACGCCTGGGCTTCTTATTCGTGGGTCTTTGCATTCTCTACATTTTACGAGAGGTAACACCGCCGCGTGTATTCCGTCGGCAGTCGGGGGAAATGGCTATGACGGCGGTTCCCAGCTTGCTCGTCGCTACCGGACTATTACTCACACTTATCATCACGCATGCGACTCAATCCCTGGACTGGTGCGCTGTGGATGATTTGGACTTTCATCCTCATTGTCATTGTCATGGCGAGAACTACCTCGTCCTTGGATAATCACCGTGCGATAGATGTGGCGCGACATCGCTTTGGCATGAGCTGCGCGGGCAGCATTCAGTTGGTGGGGTGCGCTTCAGGGATTTGGACCAGCGATCGCAATAGCGATCGGGGGCGACGATCCATCTACCAGTGCCTATGTGGGCAACCAGCCTGGTTCGTTTTCGCCAGCATTTTTTCTCTTTTTCATCAGCTGGGCACCGTTCTTTTTACTCGCAGCATATTTGATCCGCCGCTTCACTAAGCTGCGTCACACCTAATTCAATCATGGCAGCAATTGGTTGCAGCCTATTATATTCCCAGATCCCGTACCTGTAACGTAAAAAAATTCATCTAACGTAAAAAAATTCAAATGCTTTAAATTGTTGGGCGATTTGAGCGCGTTCTACTAGCCACTTCTAAGACTTTTCTCTCTACAAAAGTAACTTGAAGGATAGAATACGATGCCCTCAGCACACGAGAATGCAATCGGCTTCATTAGATTTCAAACTGTAAATCTAGCAGCCACACTTCATTTTCCAAGCATTGGTCGTACCTGCAATCTCTAGAAGTTCCAATTAGAACCTGCAACGCGATCGGCCTTTATTTGATCGCAACCTTTAGCTGATGCCTAAAGGAAAAATTTGCAGATTATGTCCTAAAATTTAGGGGGTACAAGGGTTTTAATCGGCTTTAGTAGAGAAGGAGCGGCAGCTTGACCCACAGATCAAAGAAAGCGATCGCAACCGCTGTCAATAATGCCTAGACAATGGCTCTTAGTCGTGCGATAGATATAATACCCTGGAATCAGTTAAAAGGGGTTGAGGGCGATTTATGCTGAGTGCCTGCGGGCATTGTTACCATAGACTAAAAAGCCAAAACCAGTCAGCACAGGAAGTACTGTGACTGGCGCGGGACAAATCGATAAAGATAGTTCCATTGATACCACTTTCGTTTCCTATATGGTTTACAACGTGACGGATATTGAAGCGGTCAAGCCACTTTCAAAAGGCGTAAACTGACACATTTTCTTATGGCAACGAAAAAACCACATAAGTCGCAAAAACCCCAATCAGCACCGGCGACTACCAAACTTAATCTAATTGCGCTCAAGCCACTTTCAAAAACTCCAGAAACACAGACCTCCTCACCCGCGTCTGTTGAACCCCCCGTACCCGTCGAACCTTCCGTACCCGTTGAGGCACTCACCTCTGGTGAGACGCCCACATCAATAACCGAAACCAAAAAAATACTCAAACCCATCAAGCGCTCACCCTCACCGACGGCTGAAATAAACCCCTCGCTGCCAGAAAATCCCGATGCCATCTTTCAAGCTGTAGGGATTATTGTTGGGGAAGTCGCTTTTTCTGACAAAAAAGCATTTGTAACAATCGCTGACAAACAATACCCTTTGTTCTATGCTTCCTCGCATAAAAAAGCCTTTGATGCTCTCAAATTACACCTCAAAAAAACCGCTGAGTCCCAACTGCGCTTGATTGTCTATCCCAAGGTGATGCACTTCCCTTCGCGAGAGCAGCCCTACGTCATCGGCTTTCAGTTAGTTGGTTTCACCAGCGTCAACGTTACTCCAATACAATCCATCACACCGTCCGATAGTTCGAGTATAGACAGGCAATTGCAGGACAGAGAGTTTAAACTTTCTGGGTTATGGCAGTTCATCCCCGTCTGTCAGACACCCTGTATCACCATACAAAAAAACTTTAGTGATGAACGGCTTACATACATCAAAGAAGCTCCCCCAGAGCAGAAAGTGAACTTTATGAAAGCCTCTCACATCCCACTCCTCTGGCGTAATGCTCCAGTTAAACCCTTTCGCTTCAATCCCAAACTGGATAAAGAGCAGCAGGGACAGGCATCCTTTATAGAAATCAAGGCAATCTTTCTCCCCGAGAAAGATGTCTTTGAATTTTCCTCTTTGCGTTCGCTACCCTCCAACATTCCACCTAGATCTCTGAAAGCTGGCAAGAAGGAGAAGGCACAAGCGCTACAAGCCAAAAATCAACGTAAGCAGGAATTGGGAAGTTGATAGGAAAAGTGGGAATTTCCACGTTCGCTGCGTCACGCCAAGAATATTCCTACAAAACCCGTCAGAATGAGTAATGACTCATAACTTAACAAATCCAGAACGCCTACCCATTCCCATGACGAGCGCTCCCCTAAGCTGGAGGGAACTAGAAGCCCTGACGGACTATCAAATTGACACCGTAAACGGTCTCACTAATGCGATCGCCCGACTACGCCTGTTTGGTCAAACTCCAGCCGATGTGCGAGTAACGCTCTACCGCGACAACCATGCCTGGTGTCCCTATTGCCAAAAAGTCTGGCTATGGCTGGAAGAAAAACAAATCCCCTATCGCATCGAAAAAGTGACAATGTTTTGTTACGGGGAGAAAGAAAGCTGGTACAAACGCCTTGTCCCATCGGGAATGTTACCAGCACTGGAGTTAGACGGTCGCCTCATTACCGAGAGCGATAACATTTTGATTGCTCTAGAACTTGCCTTTGGTCCTTTAGGGCAGGGTATGGAAAGCCCCTCAGTACTGCCCCTGCGCCAACTCGAACGACTTTTATTTAGAGCTTGGTGTAGCTGGCTTTGCGCTCCGTTGGTGTCGCTTGGACAAGAGCAGCGCCATCGAGAGCAATTTATTAGAGTCGTAAATAAGGTTGAGTTGGCTCTCGCCTCTACTCAAGGTCCATACTTCCTGGAAGAGTTCGGTACGGCTGATGTCATCTTCACGCCTTATGTCGAACGCATGAACGCCAGTCTGTATTATTACAAAGGCTACTCGCTGCGAGAGGAGAATTCTTACTTGGCGGCCTGGTTTGATGGGATGGAAAGCCGACCGACTTATCGCGGCACTCAGAGCGACTTTCACACCCACGCACATGACTTACCTCCTCAGATGGGAGGTTGCTGGGAAAATGGTGAGGCTCAGATGCTGTTGAATAAAAATCGGGTAGATAATGGTCCTTGGATTGGGCTGCCTGATGTGGCTTACCCAGAACCGGAAAGCTCCCGTGCGGAAGCGCTAATTCGGACGATCAAGCATCGCGCTAATATTATTCGAGCCAATCCGGCTGATGATGAATTGTTTGATCAAGCTCTGCGTTGTGCATTGACGATGATGATGACGGGTGTTGTTTGTGTGCCACCGACTGGCTCTGATAGTGCGCTGAGATATTTACGCTCACGCATTAATGTACCTCGCGATATGTCAATTTTTGCTGCCAAGCGACTAAGAGAGGCATTGGAAAAAACGGCAAGCTTGGTCGGTGATGAACAAGGTCAGCCGATTCCTCCAAAGCATCGGCGGGATCAAGACCCGGCTTATTTTGCTAGAAATTAGCAGGATTATATTCTAGCCAGTAGAAGTAATCACGGGTCGGGATGCCCTCTAATCAGGAAGCTAGAGCCAATAAATGGCAATAAGAAAGAAAGAATTTTTAGTATAGCGGTCGCCAAATCTGTTAGGACAAGTCAGCATTAGACGCAGCGTACTTTGTGAATTGCTCGTTGTCTTAAGCCTTTTGTACCATTTAGCAAAATAGTATTAGCCAACATTCCGCAGGCCTCTGAGCAAAGTAGATAATATTGGCGATAAACCCAAAGGGCATACTGCCTCGTGCCTCGCATGTGACAGGGGCTTTAGTCCTGGTGATAAGATTTGACCCGCTGCCGGGTATGTTAAGTTCAGTTGTTATTAGTCAAGACTTCATACCTTAGATAGGGTTAGTTGTAGGGTGCATCCTGACGCACTCTACAACTAGCTCTCCTGCTAAAGCTGCCGTTATAAAAGTGGGCTGGTTTAAGTCTTGAGCATTGTTTAGCTAGGGAATAAAACCATGAACCAACGTTGGGTTAAGTACCCGCTCGCACTGTTGTGCGTATTTATCGTGTTTATCTGGAATACGCCAACTGCCTTGGCATTTTGCGGATTTTTTGTTGGCAAAGCTGACTCTCAACTGCACAACTCTTCCTCACGAGTTGTTATTGCTCACAGTGGGAATCGCAGTATTTTTAGCATGGCCAATGATTATCAAGGAGATGTTAAAGACTTTGCTCGAATTGTACCGATTCCTGTAGTACCGAATCGCGACCAGGTGAGAGTTGGTAACTTAGAAACTGTTGAACGACTCAATGCTTTTACGGCTCCTCGGTTGGCGGAATACATTGATGATCCTTGCATTGAAGAAATAAACCTCTTTGTAATGGGGGTAAATTCACTACTAATTTTGTCACCTTTTGTAGCGCTTGTCTGGGCAATACGAGCAAGACGATTAAAGGAATTTTTGGTAGTATTTTTTCTAATTGGTATATTCCTTGCGCTCGCCTTGCCTTCAATATATCCACAAGCCAATAAAGGTAAAGGATCTCCTTTTAACTTTGCTTTGAATGTTACGGTTGAAGACAAATTCACGGTAGGCGAATACGATGTTGTGATTCTAAGTGCTAAACAGTCTAATGGATTGACAACTTGGCTCATTCAGAATGGCTACAAAGTCCCCACCGGAGCGCAGCAAATGCTGCAATCTTATATCGCTCAAGGCATGAAATTTTTTGTCGTTAAAGTGAACCTTACAGAATTTGAAAAAAGCGGTTATGGGTTCCTGCGTCCGATTGTGTTGGATTATGAATCACCCAAGTTTATGCTACCCATCCGCTTAGGAACTTTGAACTCTACCGGAGAACAAGATTTAATTATTCACATTCTCTCCCCTGATGGTTATGCAGAAGTCAGCAACTATCGTACTGCGCCCATTCCTACGGATAATACATCACAACAATCTAAACCATCCGGTGAAGAATTGCCGTACTTCCTCAAAGAACAGGATAATTTCAGCAAGTTCTATGAAGTAATGTTTCAGCGAGAATACGAGCGACAAGGAAAAAATGTTGCTTTCTTAGAATATGCTGGAGCTATTAAGCGCTTAGATCGTCAGAGCTTCGGCAAGTGTGACCCCTGCACTGTGTCGCAAGGCGAGATACTGAAACTCATGGAATTACTTCCGGAAATAGACCCGTTTAATTCGTCCTATGTTACCCGGTTACATGTACGCTACACTCAAGAAAAGTTTCCAGAAGATTTAGAGTTTCGGATAGTGGGGCCGGAGTTTGACCGCTTCACAGAAGCTACGGCAATCTCTTCTAAAGTCTCCTCGCTTAATATTTTTCAAGGGCGATATGTGATTCGTCGTCCCAAGAGTGGTGCTTTTTGCATAGCACGGTTAAGCTATCGGAAATGGAACAAACGCTGGATGGACAACCTGACCCGATTGACTGGGTGGGATAAAATGGAAATAGGTAAAATGGCATCCCGTTAATGGCTCAGATTTTTCCTGGGGAGTAAAACCAAAGAAGTAGGCTCAATGCCTACCCATCAAAGCAGATAGAACGATTAGAACTTTTAGCTGCGGTTCAGAAGTCCTGCTCTATCAACCCAGAACGGTCGATTGGAGCTAAGAGAAAACTTTCCTGTAGGTGGGAATAGTTCCCTATTCCCACCTGTCCGGCAATTGAGAATAGCATTGATAGTGTTGCGGCGGCTCCCTATATTTGTTCATCCTTAGCTTTCAGGTAACGGTGGTTGAGTAGCAGTTGAGCATGAGCAGAAACTTACGTTCAGTAACGTACCAGTTGAACCTGCGGGGATGTTTCCATAGGTGAATGAATACTTTCCTCGCCCAGACCACCATCGCGCATCTTTGTGTGTGAACTGAAACACGCCTTCACTCAGCTTGACGCCTTTCATACCAGTTATAGCCGCCTGTTGAGTGGTGCCATCTTTCAACACAAATAGTAGATGGCAATTAAGCTGCTTGATTAAAAGTAAGGGTCATTTTCCACTTGTCTTTGTCGTATTCGGCATGAGTTTAAAAGTATTTGTAGTAAACTGTTGGGTCAACGCAAGTCGATATCGACAATCAAGCGATCGCTCTTTATCTGCTCAAGCTAAATCTGCCTCTTGGAGATAACACAGCATTTACCTTCACAATTATGCTGGCTGCGGATGCAACCGTAAAGAGCATAACGCTCGCCGTGTTTTTTAACAGTCGGAAAAGCTAATAGTTGCAGTGGCATTCCTGTTAGTTTCCACAACAATCTCCCTGCTGAATGTAAAACGTCCCATGCTTCAACTATGCTGGGGCTTTCAATAGACCTCTTGCGGAATTAGGATGATATGGCGAATTTCAGTTCATAGTTATAGAGTCCAGCAATCAAATTAACCCGTAAACCAAACCGCAATCTTGCTGTTCCGATAACGACTCGATAAAATCCGAAATATCTTGAGATGTCGAATCACATTTTCTACCCGAAATCGAAGACGAGCGTGTTCTTTATTTTGTTGCTTTTGCTCGCTAGTCAATTTTCCCTTTCGAGGCTTTTTATGGGGGATATAACTATTGCTATGGTAACGATTAATCCCCTGATATCCTTTGTCAGCTAAAAGCTAAACTCTTTGTATTACTTTGATTTTACTATTTCTAAATATATGAAAATCATGTTGTCTTCCCTTTCCAAACTTTGTACATATTACTGATTTGTCGGTTTGATTAATTATTAGCTGTATTTTTAGTGTATGACACTTTTGTTTCTCGTTATAGTAGTGTTTCTGTTTTTTTTGGGTTGCTCAATTTCCGTTTATGCAACATCAACAATAATCACTTCGATTTCTGATTCCGATTGTTGTAATTGGCGCTGACACGGGCAAGTGAAATTCGTCAGCTTTGCTTAAAATGTCTTCAATTCTCTTGACTGTCCGATATGCTGTAGCTTCATGGATTCCCCAATCTTGTGCTATATGAAAGTAGGTTCTGTACTCCCGCCAATACTGTAAAGCCATCAGAATTTGGTCGGGAATTGATAACTTGGCATGGCTACCACGGCTTCCCTGCGCGGGCGTTCCGTACTACTTATACCATTTTCCAAAATGTTTTGAGGCTAACACCGTATCGCCGCTTGAAAAGAAATGGAGGAAGTTATGTTGCTTTTTTATAGGACATTTAGGAAGTTTTAAATATTAGTTTCTCCTGTTTTATTTAAAACATTTTTCTTATTTCCGCAAGAGGTCTAATGAATTCTGATGCTTCACTTTTAAATGCTTGCCACTGTGAGGTAAAAGTTGGTGGGTGGCAACGGTTATAAGCTGCCATCCCAGCCCAGTAATTCTGTAGGGTTTGACTGATTGACATTTATAGATTCTTTAGCTCTTTTATCCCTGTTAATGTTTTAAAAATCGGTGACTAACTACAAGCGTATCGCTTCTATCGTATCTCACGGATACAGAGTGCTACCCTAACGGAGTTTCCCAGCATTCGTCCGAGTGAGTTCAACTTAGCTGAGTATTGGCAGCGATCGCTGGTGGAGTTCAAAGCTAATTTGCCACGCTTTGAAGTGATAGATAGTGCGTGTTGCTCCAGAAGTGTTGCCGCGACTACGCTATGCCGGATATTTTGCCAAGATAGAGCAGATTGGTTCACCCGATGCAGCGGGGTGGATTCCTGTTGCAATGCGGTTTGATGCACCAGAGGTAGCTTGTGCTTATGTACTGGGATTTGGAGCACAGATGGAAGTGTTAGAACCATTGGAGTTGCGCGATAGCGTCAGCGAAGCGAAGCGCCTTAGCGCGCAATACTTCTCGGTTAAGCTCTAAGCAGTGTTGAGAATGGAGAAGTTAAGATGTTCACATTGAGTTCCAGTTCCCCTATGAAATGGCTTTTTAGACGGGAACTTTGAGCGAGA
>NZ_JACJON010000072.1 GCF_014695585.1 Microcoleus sp. FACHB-831
GCTATTCAAAATCCGAGGAAATGCTGAGATACTCAATTCGGCTGTTACTGCACTATCTCAAATTCTGGGATGTCCCTATTCCTCAATGATTCATAGCACCATTATGCAACGCCCAATTTTTTAGCTGTTTAAAGAAGCCCGCGATATAACGGTTGATCTGCAACTGTTCGCCAGCGGTGACGACTTCGCTTATAGACTGGGGCGCGATCGCATAAGTATCGGCGGCTTCGGCTATGTGCTGTAGGGCGATAAAGGGCAGAAACAGTCTTTCTATCTTTTCGTTGTTGATGAACTGCAACAACCTTGGGGCATCTCGTCGTATTTCTTCGGAGATGAAGACGAGGGTTCCCCCCGCGCACCAGGTAGAGAACATTTCCTGGAAGGAGACATCAAAGCTAAGAGATGCAAATTGTAGTGTCCTTGCTTCCCCGGTTAGTTTGGAGTTTTGCAGTTGCCATGAGATTAGGTTAGAGAGGGCGCGGTGTTCGAGGGCTACGCCTTTGGGTTTGCCAGTTGAACCGGAGGTGTAGATTGCATAGGTTAAGTTGTCGGGGGTGACGCTGCTTTCGGGGTTGGTTGTGCTGTTTTGGCTAATTGATTGCCAGTCGGCGTCGAGGCAAATTACACGCGCTTGATGTTCGGGTAAGCTTTGGACTAGGTGAGTTTGGGTGAGTATGACGGGTGCTTGGGTATCTGCGAGCATGAAGGCCAAGCGCTCTTTGGGGTAGGCTGGGTCTAGAGGTACATAAGCGCCGCCTGCTTTGAGAATAGCTAAGACAGCGATCGCCATTTCCAAAGAACGCTCGATGCATATGGCTGCAAATACATCAGGCTTGATGCCAAGTTGCTGTAGGTGATGAGCTAGTTGATTGGCTCTTGCATTGAGTTCCTGGTATGTCAGTTGCCGATCTTGATGCAATGATGAAGCGATCGCACTCTTGAGTGCGGCAACAGCGTCCGGCGTCTTTTCTACCTGCTCTTCAAATAATTTGTGAACGCATTTGTCCTGCCCATAATTCGCCTGAGTTTCATTCCACTGCCATAACTGCTGCTGCTCCCAATTTGTAAGCATCGGCAATTGGGTAATCTCTTGATGGGGGTTTGCTACCATACTCTCGATCGATGTCGCAAGATGCCCCAGCATTCGATTAATTATTGCCCCATCAAAGCGCTGGCGATCGTACTCAATTTTTAATAGCAGGTTTTTCCTAAAATTTGCATAAATTGTAAGCGGAAAAGTTGTCTGCTTTATTAACTGAAACTCTTGGTTTGTACAGTTACTACTCTCACCCTGTAAAACTGAATTTATTTCGTAGTTTTCAACAAATAAAATGCTCTCAAACAAGGATGTACCGCGAGGGATGTCACTCCATTCCAATACTTTGGCGAGTGGAGTTTGCTCGTAATCTTCCAAGCTAATCCATGCAGCTTGAAGTTGTTTGAGCCAAGTTAGTACAGGTACATCAGCAGACACGCTGACCCGTACTGGCAGGATATTAATGAAGAGTCCTAGCATCGATTCTGCTCCCTCTAGAGCAGACGGACGACACTCCCTTACCCCCCCAAATACTACATCTTCTTCCCCGCTGTATCGACTGAGAATTAAAGCCCACGCGCCTTGTATCAAAGTAGTGGTCGTCAAAGCATGGTCTTGTGCCAGAACTAACAGCTTTGAGGTCACGACCTCAGATAGCTGTATTTCTTCCTCTCCATGACCTGCTTGTTGGCTTTGTCTTTGATTAGGAGCGAGTTCTACAACCAATGGGGTGGGAGCATCAAAGCCTCTGAGAGTTTCTTTCCAAAATGTTTCTGCCTTAGAAAGATCCTGCTCCTGTAGCCACTCAATGTAGTGCCGATAAGGTTGAGAAATCGGCAACTCTAAGTCCTGTCCCTGGCAAAAAGCTTCATAAAAGGTAAAAACTTGTTTACACAGTATTGCAAAAGAGCGATTATCCAGTAATATGTTGTGAAACGTGCAAGCTAGCTTGTATTCGGTGTCAGATAACTGTAACAGCGCCAATCTCATCAAGGGTGCCTTTTTAATATCAAATCCGCGCTGCCGATCGTCCCGGATATAGGCAATTAGTCTGTCTTGTTGTTCGCTGCTTGATAGAGCGCACCAATTTTGGTGCTCAAAAGGTAGTTCAACCTGTCCGTGCAAAGTTTGAACGGGTTCGTTGAGACCTTCCCAAGAAAAGTAGCTTCTCAAAATTTCATACCGCTCCACTACTCGCTGCCAAGCTCGCATCAAAGCTGAAACATTCAAGTTTTCATGCAAAGAGCAGATCGCCTGCTCGATGTCTAAGCCAGCTTGTTGTGTGGAAATGCTATTGAACAGCATACTCTGCTGCATTGGGGAGAGTTTATATGAAAAATCATTACCATTTGTAGTTTCAGCGATCGCATAGGTTTTTAGTGAAGATATGTTTGTCATAAAAATGGTTGATGTTCCTGGGCAAATATATATAGTAAATATCTAATATACGCACGAATAATATATGTATGTATAAGTAAATCTACGTAAAAAAATAGTAATTTTTATTTAAAGTAAATTGCAAGAAGAGTTTTTACTTAACATACATCCCAGCGTAATCTACTATACTTATAAAATACTGAGTGCATCGAAGACACCAAGCATTATCAATCTACAAGATTTCCTCACATTTTTAAGAGAATGGACAAAAATAAGGGTGATCTAAGAGCTCCAATTATTACTAATATCAGCCGGGGAGCGATTCGTAATTGGCTTCGGGTGGTTGTTCTAGTTGTGCTAGATAGTTTAATGCTGACTTTAGCTTGGAGCATTGCCGAGCGATTAGGGACGCAAGTGGAAGGGTTCCATCTTTTGTGGAAAAATCACGACAAACCAGGATTCCTACTGCCGCTTTTAGCGATCAGCATAGGTATTATTGGTGGCGCGGGATTGTATGGAACTGATGACCAACGCCGTAACTTTCCCAGCTTGATCAAAGCTGTAACCCTGGCTCATGTTGTCTTACTAATTACAGCTTTTTTTAATCAATCTGGCGTGTTGATATCCCGTTCGGTATTTTTTTGGGCTTGGTTACTAAGTTTAATTTTCGTGTTTGCCGAACGCCTGCTGCTGCATCAGTCTATCATCACTATTCGCAGTAAAAATTCCCAGCTGCGAGATCCAATTTTTCTGTTAGGAAATCCAGAAGATATTGAGAAGACACAACCATTACTACAGAAAGCGAAGCAATTTCAGGTGGTTGGAACGGCGGATTTATCTATAAGAGAAAATCCCGTCGTATGGTCGCAGACTCTTGACAATATCCGCCGCCAAAAGGTCAGCGAAATATTTGTTTGTTCGTGGCAATCTGTAAAAGATCCGATAATTTTATTTTGGGAATTGAAATCAGCTGGAATCCAATTAAGGGTTTTACCAGTTAGTTTAGAATTACCCAGACAGTGGTCTGAAATTAAGATGATCGGACGGGTTACAACTATACGGTTTAGCTCTCCTCCCATCGTTGGTAGTGATTTTTGGCTAAAACGTGGCTTCGATATACTAGCTTCATCTGCAATTTTGCTATTAATCGGCCTGCCTTTAGTGATAATTGCGATCCTGATAAAACTTGATTCACCTGGTTCAGTATTTTACAGGCAGACGAGGGTCGGGTTAAAAGGTCGGCACTTTAAAGTCTGGAAATTTCGCACTATGGTATCGAATGCCAGCGAGTTGCAAAAAGAACTAGAAGCAAGAAACGAAGTTAAAGGCGGGGTACTTTTCAAATTAAAAGACGACCCCAGAATCACTAACATCGGGAAGTTTCTCAGGCGTTATAGTTTAGATGAATTGCCACAGCTCATCAATGTGTTATACGGTGAAATGAGCCTTGTAGGCCCGCGCCCTCTTCCTGTGCGCGATGTAGAAAGGTTGTCGGAACACCACTTTTTGCGTCATGAAGTGTTACCTGGAATTACAGGTCTGTGGCAAGTTAGCGGTCGTTCAAATGTAGATTCTGATGAAGTTTTCTATTTGGATATAGCCTATATTCAGCACTGGTCCCTTGCTCTGGATTTTAAGATATTGCTACAAACAGTTAAAGTAGTTTTGACCAAGGAGGGTGCTTACTAAAAATTGGGGTTGAGAAATTTTTATTGGGCACGGCAGTAAATAATTGATAGGATCGTGCTGCTATAACGCCAAATTAATGAAAGATCTTGCTGTTGATTTCAAAACTACGGGCGAGCAAAGTTACAAGCACTGGAGTGAAGTTAATAAATAGCAGGCAGGAGTAAAACGCGATCGCGCTTTCATTGCTCTTTTGTTAGGGTTGCTAATTTCGTGCTGACTTACGCTGCTACTGCCAATCCTTTACTGTTGTTTTTCCAAATAAGCTTGCATCACATAATCAAACAGCGTTTTGTAATTTTTAAATTTATAACTGAAACAAAACATTTTTACTATTATAGTTATAGCCTGAGTAGCCTATCCAAAGGATAGCTTGCCTGGGCGAGTATGACAACCAAGGAGATAATTGAAAAAATGTTAATAATGGGAAAATATTTAAAGTATTAGAGGACCTATAAGAGTGGAATTCAAGCCTCTCTCTAACTATCACTGCAAGCCTTCGACTTATATCGCTATAATAAGTTCACGAATAAGGAGCGAGCCATACGTGATATTTTCATAGTCGTAAAAGTCTTAAAAAAGAGGTTGTAATCAAATGTACCTTGTTTATAGTTAGCTTTTATAGAGGTATATATTTACCTGGTGTAATAATTTAATAAAATACACATATCTGAAAACATTCAGATAATGATTTAAATAATTGCTTATTCATAAAAATTATATTACAGGGGTAATACCCCGACGTTCCGCACAGATCCGCGTTTATTGGCACCTTTGTAAGAGTAACCCCCCAAACCTTTATGGAATCTAGAGAATCTATAGATTTAGATTTTAGCCGCTACTTGCTTACCATAAAACGTCGCTGGCTACCTGCTGTAACTATTTTTACAATTACCGTTACCAGTGCTGTCTTTGCTACACGCTTTTTAAAGCAATCGTATCAAGCTGAAGGAAAACTATTGTTCAAGGTAGATCGAACCTCTGTCCTAACAGGAGTAGGAGGAGGAACAGAAGAGTTAAGGCCTCTTGTATCTACCCAAAATCCTCTGAGTACAGAAATAGAGGTTGTTTATTCCAAACCGCTCTTGCAGAATACAATTGACGCAATAGGTCTCAAAAATAAAAAGAATCAACCCGTCACCCCTGAAGACATCAAACGAAAGCTAACGGTAAAAATTATTGGCGGCACGGATGTGTTGCGAATTGCCTATGAAAGCAGCACAGCCGAAGAAGCGGCGACCGTAGTTAACAAAGTTATGAGTCTTTACATACAAAAAAATATTCTCACTAACCGGGCTGAGGCGGCGGCGGCGAGGGAATTTATTGCCCAGCAGCTTCCTAAAACTGAGGCGGCGGTTCGTAAAGTAGAAGCATCTTTAAGAGAATTTAAGGAGAAAAATAACGTCGTATCGCTACCAGAGGAAGCAAAAACAGCAGTCGCGGCGATCGCGGCTTTAGACAGCCAGATTACTACTCTTCGCGCTCAACTTCAGGAAACAGTGGCCCGAAGCGCTGCGCTGGGCAACACGGTAGGTCTAAGCGCCCAAGAGGCGATCGCTGTAAGCGCTCTCAGTCAGTCGCCTGCGGTGCAGGGGGTTCTCAAAGAACTTCAAGCTGTAGAGACACAGTTAGCCAATCAGCGAAGCATTTATCGCGAGGAATCGCCCACGATTGCCAGCCTCAAGGATAAGGAAACGATTCTAAAAGTTCTTCTACAACAGCAAATACAGCAGGTTGTTGGCTCTCAGATACAAATTCCCGAACGGCTGTTGCAGATTGGAGACCTCAAACAAAACCTTATCAAAGATTTTCTAGCAGCAGAAGTACAACGCCTTAGTTTAGCTAAACAACTGGCTTCTCTGTCTAGTTCCCAAACTGCCTACCAAAAACGAGTTAATATCCTACCCAAATTAGAACAGGATCAGCGGGATTTAGAACGGAAGCTGGAAGCAGCTCAATCTACCTATGCCACCCTGTTGAAAAAAATGCAAGAAGCACAGGTAGCGGAAAACCAAAATACAGGTAATGCCCGGATTATTGAGGATGCTACAGTTCCTGAAAAGCCGGAATCAGGCTCGAAAGCTAAGATAATCGCTCTAGGGGTACTGTTAGGAGCGCTATTTTCCACGACTACTATCTTACTTTTAGAAATTAGCGATAAATCTATCAAAACCCTAAAGGAAGTTAGGCAACTATTTGGTTATCCTTTAATTGGAATTATTCCCTCTTTTGGAAAGAAGATTGCTTCCCGCAGTCGCAAAGCAAAAACGACTACTATAGAAATTCCTGTCGTAGATGCCCCTTACTCTTTAGTTAGTGAAATATACCGGATGATTCAAGCAAATCTGAAGTCTCTTAGTTCAGATAAGCAGTTAAAAATTATTGTAGTAACTAGCTCAGTTCCTAAAGAGGGTAAGTCTACTGTTTCAGCTAATTTGGCAGCAGCTATGGCTCAGCTGGGGCGTAGAATCTTGCTAATTGATGCAGATATGCGCCACCCTTGTCAGCATCATGTTTGGAAACTTAGTAATGCATTAGGTTTGAGCGATGTTCTAGGCGGTGGGACTAAATCCTGGACTGCGGTATGTGAAGTCATGGATAATCTAGATGTCCTTCCCGCTGGGGTAATGCCTCCCCATCCACTAGCTCTCCTAGACTCTACGTGCATGGTTTCACTCATTAAGGATTTTTCAGATAAATATGATTTTGTGATTATTGATGCACCTGCTTTGATGATTGCAGCAGATGCTCTGACATTGGGGCAAATTACTGATGGCATTTTGTTAGTGGCTCGACCTGGAGTTATTGATTCTGCTAGTCTTATTTCTGCTAAAGAAATGATAAATCCCTCTGCCCAGAATATCTTAGGTCTGGTAGTCAATGGCGTAATGGAAAAAAGTAAATTTAAATAATTTTTATTATTGAAACAGTTCATATTATTAAATTTTAATAAAAACGATATTTTACTTTTTGAAAAAAGCGTTTTTACTCAATTGCAATTTTATAGAGTATAAAGTTTAAGCGCCTTTACTAACAGCATTTTAAAGGTGAATAGCGCTGGTTTACGTTAAATTGAGTCAATATTTTTAAGTTAATATAACCGTGTACTTTCCCATTCCTAAGTTTGATTGTGGGGGCATAAAGCTTGGCATCTTTACAGAGCTATAGCATTAAATTGATAATATCTATAATTGTAATTTTTAGGGAGATACAATCCGCCAGAACAAATATGAGCAAGCTATTAAGCTGAGGCAGCGCTCGCAAACATTTTAATACTCCTTTTAAAAGGTTGGTAAGATAAAGTATGAAAAGCTAGCTAATTAATAATAGCGATAGAATCACGTTGAATTAGGGCTTCTACCTTGGCAAACGGCATTGATTTTAAACCTGCTTTCACAGAAGTTAATTTTCCGCTACGCAAACCAAACAAAATGCCAGAGTAAGGATGCTGAATTGCTAGATTAGCCAACTCTTTTGGGGTTGCTGCGGTGGATGCGATCGCCTGATAATTTTCTACAATTTCCTCAACCAGCGCCTCATATTTAGCCTGAATATTCTGGTAAATAGGAAGCCATTCCGGAAAATAACTTAAAACCTCGTCACCTTCAGCATTTACTATTATTTCTAACAAGCGCCTGTCGCTAAGTCCACCCTTAGTATGAGCTAACGCCACATATTCAGGCGATTTAACCTTTACGCGATTAAACTTATCGTCGCAGACGATGTATCCCAATACTTCTCGGTTAAGCTCTAAGCAGTGTTGAGAATGGAGAAGTTAAGATGTTCACATTGAGTTCCAGTTCCCCTATGAAATGGCTTTTTAGACGGGAACTTTGAGCGAGA